>NZ_JBHVXZ010000044.1:0-75394 GCF_042881395.1 Amycolatopsis sp. NPDC058278
GATCCGGAGGCGCTCGCGGACCGGACTTGCGGGTCCGACCCGGGCTGCGCGTCAGCCGGCTCGCCCTCGGCACGATGAACTTCGGCACCGCCGGCTTCCACGCCGCCTACGGCAAGACCGAGGACGAAGCCCGCCCCATCTTCCGGAAGTACCTCCACGAAGGCGGCAGCTTCGTCGACACGGCGGAGTCCTACACCGCCGGCGAGAGTAGGACGATCCTCGGCAAGCTCATCGCCGAAACGAACTCCCGCGACCGGTGGTGCTCACCACCAAGTTCACCAACACCGTCGACCCGGCCCAGGTGGCGATCAACTGGGTGGCCACCCAGCCGGGCATCGCGGCGGCGATCGTCGGCGCGAGCAACGCCGGCCAGCTCGCCAAGAGCACGGCGGCACTCGACTTCGAGATCCCGGCCGAGCTGCGCACCCTGCTCGACGAGGCGAGCGCGGTCCCCGGGCGTTGGTGTACCGCATGTTCACCCCGGCATACCAGAACTGGATCGTCAGCCCGGACCTGAAGATCGGCGACAAACCGCCGGGGTACGCGCCGCCGGTCCGGAACTGGTAGCGACAGTGCCACTCTTTCGAGTGAAATTACTTCAGTTCTTCCTTTCGCGAGTTACAGGCTGACGGGTGATGTAACCGGGCGACACCTCCTCGGACGCCGTTGCCGTGGACGAGATCCGGCCCTCCTGAATCTCTACAGTGGACTGCGGAAAGTGCCGCGTCCCGTCGAATTCGCAGCGAATTCGCCTGGTCAGACGACCGCGCAGTTTTCCTCGAAAGTGGCGCACAGTCGGATGACGACCCCCGATGATTCGACCTCATCCGGCACGGGTATGGTTTCGGCAACCCAACCGAATGACCACCGAACGAGGCTCACCCCCTTGGTCACCGCACTCCACATGAGGGCAAAGATGGTACCTCGTCCGCCTACGGAGCGAGCGGTTCCTGGTCCTGATCGATGGAAGGAGAAGTCGTTGACGTACCTGATGCCGCTTTGGTGGATCATCATGGCGGCCTGACGCCTGGAACCACCCTACTGGGGGCGAGTTGCGCCGGGTCTCGCCGAAGCCGCGAAACCCGGCGCAACCGGCGTCAGGGCTGACCCCGGCGGCGGAGTTCGACACCCTCCGCGAGGAGGACGTTGCGAGTCTGGTTGTAGGACATGCCGTAGGTGGTGGCGAGCTGGCGGATCGAACGCCCGTCGAGGTAGGCGTTGACCAACCCGGGCGGGGTGGGCGGCAGCGGAATCCGCGGTGGGCGTAGCGTGACGCCCGCGTCGAGCAGGGCGACGCGGATCTTGCGATAGCTGTAGGGGTGCCGCGCGACCAGGCTTTCGATCGTTTCCCCGGCGGCGTAGCGGTCCACGAGGACCTGCACGAGCTCGGCCGGGATCTCGGCGGGCACCGACTCGGGAGGACCCGCGCCTCTGTGATCGTCGCTCACCAGATCATCGCCGCCCCGACCAGCTGATCCGTGTGCGTGGGAACGCAGCCCCGGTCGCTGGCTCGCGTGTCACGCGGTCCGCATCCCACCCAACGACATCGATGTCGGCGGGTACACCGCCAACCGAGTGGCCGTCGATCGTCACAAGCGCTCATGGCTGGTTCCGCTCCCCGTGCGGTGTGCCCGTCGATGAGTGTGGACCACCTCGTCCCGCGGTCGTGACGTCGGTGGGCACAGTTGTAACGGTCGTTACACGCGTGCCCGAAAAGCCGAATTGTCGGTTCGGGCGAATCAGGCGCATGCACCCAGCATGGTTGCCACCCCTGGTGCCCGCCAACGATCAGCCGGCGCGGACGGCTGAAGTGTCAGCCCCGGTGGACGATCATGCACCGAAAGACGCGCTGTGCCAACGATTTCGCCCGTCTTCTGTAGCGGATCCGCGCCGATCACGAGAAGGGAAATGCCGTATCGGGTGACGTCTAACGGTTTCGCCGCAACCGCGGTGGCAGCATCGCCACGGTGTCCCGCTCACCGTCGCGGGCCGCCGGGATGACTGGCTCCGAGGCATCCAGCTCGGCGAGCAGCCCCTCGATCTCCGCCGCACGCCTGGTCCGTGCCCGCCCCTGGTAGAGGTCCGCCGCCTGCATCCACAACGCTCGTGCGTCTTCCCGGTTCCCGTGGTCGCGCAGGATCACCGCCAGCGTCGACAACGCCCTGGCCTGGCCGGTGGCGTGGCGGGTCCGGTCGGCCAGCTCGACCGCGCGGTGCGCGTACCACAACGCCGCCCGGGCATTGCCCTGCTGGTGCCGCAATCGGGCCAGTACGGTGTTCAGCTTCATCACCGCCGGCAGGTTCAGGCACGCCGGGATCAGCTCCGCAGCTTGCCGGCACTGCTCATCAGCCTCGTTCAGGCGCCCCAGGTCGGTGAGCAGCGCGCCCAGCGCGGTGTGGATCTGCAACCGTGCCGTCCGATCGCCGGATTGCCACAGGTGTTCCAGCGCCTCGGCGTAGAGGTCCAGCGCCTCCTGCTCGAACCCGCCGGCCGCGACCAGCGCGTTCGCCAGCCGATGGGCTGCGGCGGCACACAACGACGGCTCGTTCAGCTCATCGGCCAGCTGCAGCGCCAACCGGCACAGCATCGCGGCCTCCGGCGCCCGGCCGACCCTCAGGTGCCACCGGGCCAGGTTCAGCGTCGAAACGATCCGGCCCAGCGGAAACCCGTCGGCCTCGGCGAGCGCCAATGCCCGCCGGAGGTGGTGTTCCGCCCGAGGCTCCTCGCCCATGTGCATCAACACGACCGCGAGGTCGTTCAGGTGTGACCCGAGAACCTGACGCAGCTGCGGCGCGGAGTCACCACCTTCGGCGAGCACCTCTTCGACACTGCGGATCGCCGCGGTGAGGCAGCTGATCGCGTCGGCGTAGAAACCCATTTCCGTGATCAGCTCGGCGAACAACGCGGGCAGGTAAGCGCTTTCACCGCCACCGGCAGCGGCAATTTCCAGCAGTACGTTCTTTTCCCGGACCACCCACTGCCGGGCCAGTGCCGCGCTGCCGAAACCGGCCCCCGGCCGCGTCCGGGTCGCCGGCAGCTGCGGCGGCGGTTTGTACGGGAAAACCAGACGATGCGCCTCATAGGCCATCTGCAGGTGGAAATCGAACAGCCGGCGCCGCACTGCCGCCACATCGGCCAATTGCTCGGCGACCGAAGCGGCGTAGGCGTGCAAAAGGTCGTGGACGCGGTAGCGATCCAGATCGCTCGGGTGCTCGAGCAGGTGCGCCGCCACCAGGACGTCGAGCGAACGGCGCACGGCAGGCAGCGGGCGCCCGTCCCCGGCTGCCACCGCCTCGGTCGTCACTTCCGCTCCCGGGTGCACCCCGATCACCGCGAACGCGCGTCGCTCACCCGGCCCCAGCACTCGGTAGGACGCCGTGAACGCCGCACGCAGGCTTCGCTGGAGAGCATCTCCCTCGTACCCGAGATCCAGCAGCATGTCCGCGTCCCGCAGCTGCCTGGCCAGGGTCGACAAGAGCAGGCCGGTCCGCGCAGCGGCGCGGTCGGCCACCAACGTGAGCGCCAGCGGATTCCCCTGGCAAACCCGCACCAATTCGGCCACGCCGTCGCGATCTTCCCGGGCCCGCCGGCCGATCCGGCGGTCGAGCAGCGCAGTCGAGTCCTGATCGGTCAGCGGCGGCACGGTCACCACCGGCGGGGAAACCGTCGCGGCCAGCGAAGGCAGCCGCCACCGCGAAACCACCAGAACCGTACAGGCGTCGAGCACGCCGAGCAGCGGGGCGATCTGCTCACGGCTGTCGACGTTGTCCAGGACCACCAGCATCGGCCGCCGTTGCAAGAGCGCCGAGAGCTTCGCCGCTCTCCCCACGGGACTCACCACTTGGTCGACCGGGAAATCCAGCAACGACAACAACGTGTCCACGACCTCGCCGCTGCTCGCGGAGGTCGCTTGACCATCCCCTCGCAGGTCGAGCAGGACGGCTCCGTGCGGAAACCGGCGCCGGGCCCGGTGCACCCACCGCACGACCGCCGTGGACTTGCCCACGCCCGGCCCACCGGTCACCACGACCACGCCTCGCCGCGAGGCGCCGCTCGAATCGGAGGTGAACGCGTCGAGTTCCGCCAGCAGCTCGGCCCGTCCTTCGATTCCGTCGCAGTCCGGAGGCACGTGCCAGACCGGCCGGCCGGCCGGCTCCTCGACGTCCACGGCGCGAATCCGCACGACCTGGCGGGGGAAACCACCGTCGCCGGAGATCACCTCGTCGTGCACCCCCCGCAGCTCATCCGCGGCACGCAGTTCGCCGATGTCGAGGTACTGGCGGCGCTTGGCGAAGTAGAACTCGGTCACCTCGTCCGGGCGGTCCGTCGCGGCCAGCGCGCGCAAGCGCAGTTTCGCCAGGCCGAGTTCCAGCGGATGCGCGTGTTCGAGCTCCAGCAGCCTGCCGAGCGCCACGTCGCCATGACCGACGGCGAGCAGCTCGGCGACCAGGAAAGCATTGGCGGGCAGCCAGTGGCCGCGCGTCCACTGCGCACGCCAGTCGTCCGCCCGCTGCGTCGGCAAGTCGGCGAGCGGATCGTCCCGCCACAGCCGCACCGCCGCCTGCGCCTCGATCTGCGCGCGACGGTGGTCGCCGCGATCACGCAGCTCGCGCGCCCGCGCCATTCCCCGGGCGAACTGGCGGTGATCGACCAGTACTTCGTCGATTTCTACCACGCAGCCGTTCTTCCCGACGCCGACACGAGCCGGGATTCCGCTCTTCTGCAGCGCTTGCCGGAGGTGCACGGCGTTCTGGTGCAGGGTAGCCAGCGCACCTCGCGGCGCGTTCTCGTGCTCCGCCCACACCCAGTCCACGACCGCGTCGACCGGGAACCGCTGGTTCGGGGACGTCAGCAAGGCGGCGAGCACCTGCCTCGAACGCGGGTGAGCCCACTTCACATCCACTTTCCCGTGCAGCAGCATGGCCGTTTGCCCGAGAATTCCGAGCGCGATTTCCATGCGACCCCCTCCGCCACGGCTTCGGCCACCGGCCGACCGCCCCACTACCGGTATTTTTCCATTGTTTCCGACAAAAGACCACGTCAGCGCCAGTTCGCTGGCCCGGTAATGGTGATTGTTGATCGATTGTCAACCAACGAAACCGCAGGCCGAAAGCCTTTTGTGAGCACCCTCCTCCACCTTCGTGACAACAACTGGACAACCACGAGGAGGACCGCGATGGCCGCCGTCAGCTGGGTACGCAGCCCCATCGAGCGCGCCGATGCCCACTGGGCCACCCGGTGCGGAACGAAATCCGTCCTGGTGCTCGTGCCGCACGTGGTCGCCGGCACGCGTCTGCTGGACCTGCTCCCCCTGCTCGAAGCCGACCATCGCGTGCAGGTCGTGTTCACCGATCCCGACGCCGGCGAAAACTGGCAGGCCACGCACGACTTCCTGCGCGCACAGGGCGGTCCGGTGCTGCCGTGGGCCCAAGCCCGCCGCAGCGATGTCGACCTCGTCCTCGCCGGCAGCACCCGCGGCCTCGACGACCTGACCGCGCCGGCACTGCTGGTTCCGCACGGTGGCGGCCTCGGGCAGTACCGGCCCTGGCGCCCTCCCGCCACCACCCGGCCGTACGACCCCCAGCTCGGTCTCGGCGCCGGCCAGCTGATGTGCGAAGGCCGGGTCCGCGCCGACGCGATTGTCCTGGTCCACGACGACGAGCGCGACCTCCTCGCCCGAGCCTGCCCGCAAGCGCTCCCCACCGCGGTCGTCGCTGGCGACATCGCCCTCGACCGCATCACCGCCAGCCTGCCTTACCGCGACTGGTACCGGCACGCGCTCGGCGCCACCGGCGACCAGCAGGTCGTCGTGGTCACCTCGACCTGGTCACCTCGGTCGGCGTTCGGCCGTCACCCTGATCTGTTCGACCGTGTCCTGGCCACCCTCCCGCGGGAGGGCTACCGGGTCGTCGGTGCGCTGCACCCCGCGATCTGGGCCCACCACGGGACCCGGCAGGTCCGCTCCTGGCTCGCGGCGGCCCTCCGTGCCGGACTCGTCCTCGTGCCGCCCGAAGAAGGATGGCGTGCCGCTTTGGTCGCCGCGGACCACGTGCTCGGGGACTACGGATCCGTTACCGGCTACGGCGCGGCCACCGGCGCTTCGATCCTTCTCGACGACAACCCCGGCCAGCCGCTCCTGAGCGGCACCCCGGCCGAGGTCCTCGCCCGGCACGCGCCCCGCTGGCGGCCCGGCCGGCCACTGGTTCCCCAGCTGCGCGCCGCCGCCGCGGCCCGTGACGCCGCTCGTCTGCCCGGCGTCATCCACCGCCTCTTGACGTCCCGGCCCGGCGAGGCCGGCCCCATCCTGCGCCGCACCTTGTACCGGCTGCTGGGCATTCCCGAACCGGCGCACGCCGTGCCGGTCGCCCCGGTGCCACTGCCGAATCCGGTGCCGGCATGACACTCACGACGTGGCACTACACCTGCGGCCACCGCGAAGGCACGGTGGTCACCGGCACTCCCGGCGACCGGGCCACCCTCGCCGACGCGGTTATCGCGCCGGCCCATCACTGCGAAGCCGAAGGACGAGTCGCAGTGGCCGGGCTCTTCGACCGGCTTCCCGGGCTCACCCTGGCCGCCATCCCGATCCGCTCGACCGGGCTGCTGCTCGGCGACCGCCGCGGCGAGACCACCCTCGTCGGTCACGGGGCCGCCGAACCAGTCGCGGTCGCCGCCTGCGTGTGGCTGGCCACCGGACGGCCGCTGGGCTCGCTCGCGGTCATCACCGGCATGGAGTGCCGCCTCGGCTGGAGACGCGCGGGCTCGTTCCTGCTGTTCGCCGCGGCGAGCCCGGCGCCAGGTGCAGATCCGTGTCGTAGGCCGGCGGCGCCCCTGCTGCACTGGCGCCCCACGGGTAACCCAGGTCATGCGTATCGGCCTGTTGACCCGACCGGTGACTGCGGCGAAGACGACTTCGCCGCCCTGTGCCGGCGGCTCGACCCGGCGCCCGGCCTCGACTTCGCCTAAGTCGAGTGGGATCCGGACGTCGGCCGGGTCGGCGACCTCGACGCGGCGACACAAACCGCCGCCGTGCGTGCGCTCGGGACTCCAGGACGCCTCACCGCGGCCGCCGACCGGTTCACGGTCACCCCGGACGTCGTCGGCTGGGCGTGCTCCAGCTGCAGTTTCACCCACGGTCTCGACGGCGCCCCCGACGAGGCGCGGGCGCTCACCGCCCTCTTGCCGCCTTCCTCGCCGAGGCGGGCGTGACGACGGTGCACGCCGTATCGGCACGCCGACGCGGTGCTGGTCTCCGAGACCGCCCTGCGCACCACGCCGCTGCTCGCCGAGCTGGAGGAGCGGCTCGGGAAGGCCGTGCTCACGGCGACCGCGGTCGCCGTGGGGGACGCCACCGCGGCGACACCGGCGCAGGGCGGCCCGGGGACGCTGTTCAGTGCCGGGCCGTGCCCCCGTCCGCCGAACTCATCCTCTTCGTGAAGCGGGCCGCCACGTCCCGCAGCTTGATGTTCGTGTGCTGGGACTCCACGATCAGGCGGTGCATCGCCGCGTCCTCGGTGACCCGGTGGATCAGCATCAGCATGCCCTTGGCCTGCTCGATCACCGCGCGCGTCTCCATCGCGTTGCGCAGCTCGTCCGCGAGTCTTCTGGCCTCCCGGTAGCGGCGGGTCAGCCGCAACACCGTCTCCACGCACAACGTGAACAGCCGCAACACCTTCGTGTCGAACTCGTGGTAACCGTGGGTCTCGAAGCCGAACAGCGTGATTGCGCCCACCAGGGTGTCGTCCACCCGCAGCGGGACCGCCAGGTAGCTGCCCACGCCGAGGTCCTTGGCCGCCGCCACGAATTCGGGCCACTGATCGCCCGTCTCCGCGACCGCCACCCGCACGACTTCGCCCGTCAGCGCCGCGAGCAGGCCGGGCCCGTCGCCCGCGGCGTACTGGACGTCGTCGATGCGCCGGGCTCGCTCGTCCGTGAAGGCCGCGGTCTGGGTCACGCCGTCGCGGACGACCAGGATGCTGGCCAGGTCCGCGTCCGGGACCACCCGGACCGCCTCGCCGCAGACCGCCTCGAGCAGCCCCGGCGTGTCGGACATCGATTCGAGGACCCCGACGAGATCGGCCAGGACGGCGTTCAGCTCGTCGACCCGCTCCGCCATGCCGTCGCCAGTGGTCGGCAAGGCCCACCCCTCCCATGCGTCAAGCGGCGAGCACGGGATCGAGCTCGCCAGCAGCGTCAACAGAGACCACCGCTGGCGTTTCAACGGGTCCGCACGAATTCTACCGGCCACGGGCCCCCGGTTTGACGTCGGCCGCGCCGGGTAGCCGCAGAAGATGGACAATCCGGCTGTTGACGACGAGCTGTGGGCGGAGTTCCACCGGGTGGTGAACATGACCTCGCGCGAGCTGGAGGACTGGCTCCGCACGCGCGACGCGGGCCCGGAGACCGAGCCGCTCCCCGCCGAGGCGGGCCCGCCGACGGGCCACCAGGTCCTGGGTGTCCTGCGCAAGCGGCGGTCCGACGTGGACGGCCGCGACGCGGACGTGATGCGGAAGGTGGTCGACCGGGTGCACTCCGAGCGCCGCGACGACCTGGAACCCACCGCCGGTGAGGCCCACTGGCGCCACCGCCTGATGTCGCTCGGCCACGACCCGCTCAAACCCGCCTGACCACACTGAAGGCCACCACCCGCGAAGCGGTGGTGGCCTTCAGTGGTTCCCCGGTCAGCCGGCGATGGCCTGCCAGCGCTGGTTGGACCCGTTGGTCGGCTTGTACAGGCCGATCCGGGCGCCGTCCTCGCGGGACTCGCTCGTGACGTCGAGCAGCTGGCCGCTCGCCGCGTTGACGAACGTCCAGGTGCCGTCACCGGTCGTGGACAGCGTCCACTGCGCCGCCGGGTCGCACGTGCCCGCCGCGGCCAGCGTCACCGCGCCGCCGGACGTGCTGAGCACCTGGCCCGTGCCCGCGTTGGTGATGGTGAACCGGTCGCGGCTGCCGTAGCGGCCCGTGCGGTCGGTGAGCGTCCAGCGCTGCGCCGCCGCCGAAGCGTCCGTCGTGCGCTGGACCAGCGTGCCGTTCTCCGCCGACAGCGACTTGCCGCTCTGCACGCCGGTGAAGGTGACCGGCTTGCCCGAGCCGAGGCCCGTGCCGGCCGCCGTCGAGGAGACGCCGTCGACGAGGAAGCTCGTCACCGAACGCGCCGGCACCCGCAGGGTCGCCTTGCCCGCGGTCACCCGCACCGGCTTGCCCCGCTTCAACGCCCCGGTGACGTCGGTGACGACCGGCGTCACCGACGCACCCGGACGGACGTTCCGGAAGCCCGACAGGTCCAGCGTGACGTCCTGGGCGTCGGTACCCGCGTTGGTGTGCACGACCGTCGCCAGGTCCTCGCCGCGCATCGCGGCCGTCGACGCGGTGTCGTTCACCCCGACCAGCCGGTCACCCGGCCGGATGTAGTGGGTGAAGTTGCGCATGGTGTTGAACTTCGTGTTCGTCTTGATCTGGCAGGTCTGCAGCGTGGCGTTCTTCGGGCAGTCGAACGGGACCTGGATCTCGCCCCAGTTCATCCCGGCCGCGGACTCCCCGCCCGGCTTCATGTTGTTGTAGTCCTCGATCGGCTGCCAGCTGACCCACGCGCTCGGCTCGAGCAGCCGCAGGTCGTCGGTGATCTGCTTGGCCATGCCGAGGCCCGGGTCCATGTCCGTGAAGTCCTGGCGGTCCAGCCAGCTGCCGCCGACCTCGCTCATCCACAACGGCTTGTCCGCGCCCTTGGCCAGGTCGCGCGGGACCGGCCGGTTGCCGGTGCCGTAGGTGTGCACGTTGAGCCGGCCCGCCGCGGCGCGGGCGTCGGCCGACCAGCCGGCCCAGTCCGCGGCGAAGATGTCCGGGTTGGTCTCGTCGGGCGCGGAGACGATCGCCCGCGAACCGGCCGCCTTGAGGGCCCCGGCCATCGCCGGGATCAGCTGCGACTGGACCGACGGCCCGATGTGCGCGCCTTCCTGCCGCCCGCCGGTCGGGTTGCCGTCGGCGCCGAGCGTGGTCTTCCAGTAGTTCGTGTTCGGCTCGTTCAGCGGGTTCACCGACGCGAACTTGATGCCGTGCGCGCGTTCGAGGGTGCGCACCACCTGCGTCAGGTACGCGGTGAAGTCGCCGATCTTGTCGGAGCGAAGCTGCTCGTCGGTGGCGTTGAAGCCGCCCGAGACGTACCCGGACACGGTCTGGAAGTACGGCGGCGAGTTGCTGAACGCCTCCCACTTCGTGACGCGGTTCTTGATCTTGTCCAGCCACCAGCGCTGGTTCGGGTCGGCCTTCGGGTCGAACTCGGCCGGGTTGCCCGGTGTCCACCAGTCCTTGTCGGCGCGGGTGGTGCCGGCCGGCGCCTTCCACCAGCCCGGCACCGCGGCGCCCGCGCGTAGGTACGACGGGACGTCGGGGGCGTTGCCGCCGCCGACGTTGAACCGGGCGATGTTCAGGTTCAGCCCGTCGGGGCCGAAGACCAGGTCCGCCAGCTTGTTCCGGACGGCGTCGGGGTAGCCGCCGGTCGCCTCGGCCATCCACGCCAGGCTGGCGCCCCAGCCGTCGAACGGCTGCTGCCGGTAGGTGGGGTCCGGCTTGACGGTGACGGCGGTGGCCGCTTCCGCCGGCGCCGCGGCCAGACCGGTCGCGACAATCGGTACACAAAGGACGGTGAGCAAACGCCGCAGGTTCATCGTCGAATCTGCCCTTCGGTGCGGTGGGGACTCTTCTAGGCCTCGGTGTGGCCGAGCAGCGGCCGCGGCACGAACCGGGCCGCGGGGTCGAGCATCGTGCCGAGTTCGAGCACGACGAGTTCGTTGGCACCGGCCCGGACCACCGGGCGCGGCACGTACAACGTCCGTTGCGGCCCGCGCCGCCAGTACCGGCCGAGCGCGAACCCGTTGAGCCACGCGACGCCCTTGCCCCACTCCCCGGTGTCGAGGAAGAGGTCGGCGGGCTCGTCGAGGTCGATCTCGGTGCGCAGCACCACCGGCCCGGCCACCGGGCCCGCCACGGACTCCGGCGACGCAGGACGCAGCGAAGGCAGCGCGGCCAGGTCGAGCGGCAGCACGTCCCAGCCGGTCAGCGGCTCGCCGTCCAGCGACGCCCCGCCGATGATGCCCTTCGCCTCGCCGATGCGCGGGCCGTAGTCGACGCGGCCCTGGTCTTCGACCAGCACCAGCAGCTCGCCGCGGGCGCGCGGCAGCGGGATCGCGCGCTCGTGGTGGTCCCGGCTGAGCGTCCCGACGAGGTCGCCGTCGAAGAACACCGTGGCGCGGTCGCGGACCTCGCCGAAGGTGAGCACCCCGGGCCGGTCGCCCTCGACGGCCGTGCGCAGCAGCGCGAGCTGCGGCATCGGCGTCAGCTCGTCGAACGCCGGCAGGTCCTCGTGGAACTCCCAGGTGCCCCAGCGGTCCGGGGCGTCGAGCAGCCGGACGGGGTCCCGCAGCACGCCAGCAGGCGTCGGCGCAGGCTGAGCCGGCGGCGGGACGGTGTCGGGCACCTTGTGGTAGCGGGCGATCACGTCGCGGAAGGCGTGGTACTTCGGCGTCGGGTCGCCGGCTTCGTCCAGCGGCGCGTCGTAGTCGTAGGAGGTGATCAGCGGCTGGTAGACGCCCTTGTCGTTGGCGCCGTTGGTGAGGCCGAAGTTGGTGCCGCCGTGGAACATGTAGAGGTTGACCGAGGCACCCGCGGCGAGCAGCGCGTCGAGCTCCGCCGCCGAGTCCGCGGCCGACGTCGTGTGGTGGTGCGCGCCCCAGTGGTCGAACCAGCCGTTCCAGAACTCGCTGCACATCAGCGGCCCGGTCGGCTGGTGCGCGCGCAGGATCGCCAGCCGCGCCTCGGCGCCGGACCCGAACGACGCGGTGCGGTGCAGCCCGTCGAGACTGCCCGCTTCCAGCATCTCCGGCGTCGGCTGGTCCACTGTGGTCAGTGGCACGGTGACGCCGGACTCGCGCGTGTGCTCGGCAAGCGCTTTCAGGTAGCGCTTGTCGTCGCCGAACGCGCCGTATTCGTTTTCCACCTGGACCAGCAGCACCGGTCCGCCGCGGTCGATCTGGTGCGGGACGACGACCTCGTAGACCTTCGTCAGGTACTCGCGGACGGCGTCCAGGTACTTCGGCTCGTACCGGCGCACCCCGACCGACGGGTCGCGGAACAGCCACGCCGGCAGCCCGCCGTTGTCCCACTCGGCGCAGATGTACGGGCCGGGCCGCACGATCGCGTACATCCCGGCGTCGGCGACGAGCCGCAGGAAGCGGTCGAGGTCGAGGCCGCCCGTCAGGTCGAACGTGCCGGGTTCGGGGGCGTGCGCGTTCCACGCCACGTACGTCTCGATGGTGTTGAGCCCCATCCGCCGGGCCTTGTCGATCCGGTCGGCCCACAGGTCCGGGTGCACCCGGAAGTAGTGCAGGGCCCCCGAAAGGATGCGGAACGGGCGGCCGTCGAGCAGGAAGTCGTGCTCCCCGATGGCGAACTCAGGCATTCGGGGCCGCCTGCGGGGTCAGCTGGAGCACGGTCCAGGACAGCGGTGGCAGTGTCACGGTGATGGTGGTCCCCCCGGGATCGGACGTCGCGACCGTGCCGGGTAGCGGCACCGGCCGGACCGGTTGTGCGTCGGCGGTGTTCACGGTGTGGCGGGTCTCGCCGTCCGGTGTGGTCAGGGTTTCGGCGGCGTAGACGCCGAACCGGGCGCCGCGCAGGCGGATCCGGACTTCGGTCGGCGACGCCGTCGCGCGGTTGGTGAGGAACACCGCCCCGCGCCCGGACTCCTCGATCGTCGCGGCGGCGTCGACGAGGTCGACTTCGCCGTGCTGCGCGGTCCGGAGCCGCTCGCCTTCGACGGCCAGGCGGAGGCTCTCCCCACCGGCCAGCGCGGCGACCTGCCGGAACGGGTGGAACGTCGTCTGCCGCCACGCCGGGCCGCCGGGCTCGGAGCGGATCGGCGCGATGACGTTCACCAGCTGGGCCTGGTTCGCCATGGTCACGCGGTCGACGTTGCGCAGCAGGGAACTCAGCAGCGAGCCGACGACGACCGCGTCGGTGACGGTGTAGGTGTCCTCGATGATCCGCGGGTGCTCCCGCCAGCCGCCCTCGGCGAGCTTCGCCTGGTCGACCTCGTTCCAGCGGCGCAGGTCCCAGACGTTCCACTCGTCGACGCTGATCCCGATCTTCTTGTCGAGCCCCAGCTCGGCGAGGGTTGCGTCGATCACCCCGGCCGTCGTGGCGATGTAGCGGTCCAGCGCGGCCGCGCTGGCCAGGTAGCTGTCGGTGTCGCCGTGCAGCTCCTGGTAGTAGGCGTGCAGCGAGATGTGGTCGACCAGCTCGGCGGTGTGGCGCAGCACCGTGCGCTCCCACGAGCCGAACGTCGGCATGTCGGCGTGCGAGCTGCCCGCGACGACCAGCTCGACACCGGGGTCGACCATCCGCATCAGGCGGGCGGTCTCGGCGGCCAGGCGGCCGTACTCGTCGGCCGTCTTGTGGCCGATCTGCCACGGGCCGTCCATCTCGTTGCCCAGGCACCACAGCTTGAACCCGAACGGGCGGTCGGCGCCGTTCGCGCGCCGCCGCTCGCTCAGTTCCGTGCCACCGGCGTGGTTGCAGTACTCCAGGACCTCGGCCGCTTCCTGGATGCCGCGGGTGCCGAGGTTGACGGCGTACATCACCTCGGCACCCGCGGCTTCGGCCCACGCGACGAATTCGTGCAGGCCGAAGCGGTTGGATTCCACGCTGTGCCACGCCGGGTCCAACCGGACCGGCCGGGTTCCGGCCGGTCCGACACCGTCTTCCCAGCGGTAGCTGGAGACGAAGTTGCCACCGGGGTAGCGGAGCACGGTGGGACCGAGTTCCCGGACCAGCTCCAGCACGTCGGCGCGGAACCCGCGGTCGTCGGCGGTGGCGTGCCCCGGCTCGTACAGTCCGGTGTAGACGGACCGGCCCATGTGCTCGACGAACGAGCCGAAGAGGCGACGCGGGACCGGGCCGATGACCTGGCCCGCGTCACCTTCGATGTCGACGGTCATCCCGCGCTGACCGTGAAGCCCTGCTGGTTGCCGTAGTCGACGATGGCCTGCTGCCAGGCCGCCAGCCCGGCGTCGAGCGGGGTGGCGTTCAGGTAGGCCTTGCCGGCGGTGTCGCTGAAGACGCTGTTGGCGTAGGTCTGGTACGGCAGGTAGGTCCAGCCCGGCGCGACGTCCTTCGACGCCTGGGTCAGCACCTGGTTGATCTTCTGGCCGCCGAAGTACGGCACCGCCTCGTCGACGAACGCGGGCGAGGTCAGGTCGGCCGTGGTGGACGGGAAGCCGCCGCTCTTGATGAACGGCTGAACGCCGCCGGCGTGGTTGAGCCAGCGCACGAAACCCGCGGCCAGGGCCGGGTTCTTGCTCTGCTTGACGACCGACTGGGCGCTGCCGCCGTTCTCCGCGGTGACCGCCTTCTGGCCGTCGTAGGTCGGCATCGGTGCCACGGCCCACTTCCCGCTGGCACCGGGCACCGAAGAGATGAAGTTGCCCGGCATCCAGGCGCCGGTGACCAGGGACGAGATGGTGCCGTCGCCGAGGGCGCGGAACCAGTCGTCGGACCACTCCTTGACCGGGGCGAGCAGCTTGCCCTGGATCATCTGGTCCCACATCGCGGTCCACTTCTTGGTGCCCGCGTCGGCGAGGTTGACCTTGACGTTCCGGCCGTC
The DNA here is from genome assembly GCF_042881395.1 of Amycolatopsis sp. NPDC058278. Taxonomy (NCBI): domain Bacteria; kingdom Bacillati; phylum Actinomycetota; class Actinomycetes; order Pseudonocardiales; family Pseudonocardiaceae; genus Amycolatopsis; species Amycolatopsis sp. NPDC058278. Next base: position 14,660 of record NZ_JBHVXZ010000044.1, read on the forward strand.
GACGGTGAACGGGTGCCCACCGGCCTGCCAGATCATGCTCAGCACGGCCCCGGGGTCACCGGTGTCCGAGGTCATGTACTTGGTGGGGTCGGCGGCGTGCAGCTTCTTCGCCGCGGCGATGTACTCGTCCCACGTCTTCGGGACGGTGACGCCGTTCTTGTCGAAGACTTCCTTGTTGTAGAACAGCGCCATCGGGCCGGAGTCCTGCGGCAGGCCGTAGATCCCGTTGCCGTTCTTGACCTGCGCCCACGTCGAGGCGCTGTAGTCCTTCTCGAACGACCCGAAACCGAACTGGTTGAGGTCGGCCAGTGAATCGGTCAGCGCGAACTGCGGGAGGGCGTAGTACTCGATCTGGGCGACGTCGGGGGCACCCGAGCCGGCCTTGATCGCGTTCTGGAGCTTGGTGTACTCCTCCTTGTTGGTCCCCGCGTTGACGTAGTTGACCTTGACGTTCGGGTATTCCTTCTGGAACGCGGCCACCTGGTCCTTGGCCGAGGGGGTCCAGCTCCAGTACGTGATCTCGCCGCCGGCCTTCAGCGCGGCGTCGACGGAATCCTGGGTGCCGGTGGCAGCGGCGGGCGCGGAGGACGAGCCCCCGGACGAGCAGCCGACCGCCAGCGCGGCGGCCAGCGCCACGACGGCGGCCGCCTTGGCGCGGGTGCGGAATCTTGACATCGAATGTCCCTTCACGGCGGTGTGACGGCGGATTTCTTACTGCTTGACGCTGCCGGCGCTCAGCCCGGACTGCCAGAACCGTTGCATGAGCAGGAAAGCGACGACTAGGGGGATGATGGTGAGCAACGACCCGGTGAGGACCAGGTTGAAGATCGGCTGGGCGCCGGCACCGTTGGCCTGGGCGCTCCACTGGTTGAGCCCGACGGTCAGCGGGTACCACTTCGGCTCGCTGAGCATGATCAGCGGCAGGAAGTAGTTGTTCCACGTCTGCACCATCGTGAACAGCGCGACGGTGATGATCCCGGGGACCAGCTGGCGCAAGGTCACGGTGAGGAAGATCCGGATCTCGCCGGCACCGTCGATCCGCGCCGCTTCCAGCAGCTCGTCCGGGATGGCGTCGGCGGCGTAGACCCAGATCAGGTACAGGCCGAACGGGCTGATCAGCGACGGGATGAGGACCGCCCACGGCGTGTTGGTCAGCCCGAGCTTGCTGAACATCAGGAACGTCGGCACGGCCAGCGCGGTCGGCGGCACGGCCACGGCCCCGAGGACGACGGCGAACACCGAGCGGCGGCCGGGGAAGCGGTACTTGGCCAGCCCGTATCCCGCCGCGGTGGCGAGGATCGTCGCGCCGCCGGCCCCGACCACCACGTACAGCAGGGTGTTCCCGAGCCAGCGGAAGAAGATCCCGCCGTTGTAGGTGAACGTCTGGCCGATGTTGTCGAACAGCGCGAACGGGCCGCCGAAGGACAGTCCCGACGTCGAGAACAGCGCCGGCTGGGTCTTGCTCGCGTTGATCACCAGCCACACCAGGGGAACCAGGGTGTAGAGCAGGTAGAGCGCCATGAAGCCGGTGAGGACACGCGACTTGCGGGGGTTGGTCACTGAGGACCGTGCCATCGAAGAGGCAGCCACGTCACATCTCCTTCCGGGAGCCGCGCAGCTGCACGACGTAGGCGATGACCGCGGTGATCACGCCCATCACGATCGCGACGGTGGCGGAGTAGTTGTACTGCTGCCCGTTGAAGGAAAGGTTGTAGGCGTACATGTTCGGCGTGTAGAAGGTGCCGATCGTGTTCGGCACCAGGTTGCGCATGATGTTCGGCTCGTTGAACAGCTGGAAGCTGCCGATGATCGAGAAGATCGTCGCGACCACGATGGCGCCCCGGATCGCGGGGAGCTTGACGGACACGATCGTGCGGAACGTCCCGGCGCCGTCGATCGCGGCCGCCTCGAACAGCTCCTTGGGGATCACCTTCAGCGCGGAGTAGAAGATGAGCATGTTGTAGCCCACGAACTCCCACGTGACGATGTTGCCGATCGAGGTGAGCAGCCAGCTCGGCGACAACGGCGCTATCGCGGTGCCGAGCAGGTGGTTCAGGTCGGCCGCGAGTCCGAAGTGGTCACCGTAGATGAAGCCCCACATCAGCGCGGCGACCACGGCGGGGACCGCGTACGGCAGGAAGATCACGATCCGGAAGAACCCGGCGGCGTGCAGCCGGGCACTGTCGATGGCCAGCGCCGCGATCAGCGCGAGCACCAGCATGATCGGCACCTGCACGGCGAGGAACACCAGCACCCGCCGGAAGGCCTCCCAGAACTTCGGGTCGCCGAAGACCTGGAGGTAGTTGTCGGCGCCGACGAACACGGTGCCACCGAAGAAGGCCTGGTCGCGGTAGAGGCTGAGCACGAACGCGTACACGACCGGCGCGATGAAGGTCAGCGCGAACACCAGCATGAAGGGGGCGACGAAGAGCCAGCCCCGCCATTTCCGCCGCGGCCGGCGGGCCGCGGGCGCCCGGCGCGCCGGCACCGGGGCGGGCGGAGCCGCTGTGGACGTCATCGTCTCTCCGAGTGGTCATGCGGCCGGGCACTGGACCCGGCGTGATGTTTACGTCAACATGGACGGCCGCAGAGTAACGTGTTGACGTAAACATGTCCAGGACACCAAGGAGTGACCGTGCCGCGCCAGACAGCGACCTCGTCCGCATCCGGCCACGCCGCCCGGCGCCGGGGGCCGTCGATGGCGGACGTGGCCCGCGAGGCGGGCGTGTCGGGCCAGACTGTCTCGCGCGTCGCGAACGGGAAGACCAATGTGGACGACGCCACGCGCGAACGGGTCCTGGACGCGATGCGCCGGATCGGCTACCGGCCGAACAGCGCGGCGCGCGCCCTGCGCAACGGCCAGTTCCGCAGCATCGGCGTGATCATTTCGGCGCTCCCGACCTTCGGCAACAGCCGCACGCTCGACGCCATCGCGGCGGCGGTCGTCCCGGAGGGGTTCTCGATCATCTTGATGCCGGTGACGCGCCCGACGCAGGGCGAGGTGACGGGGGCGTTCAGCACGTTGAACGAGCAGGCCGTCGACGGCGTCATCATCCTCATCGAGCAGCACCAGCTCGACCAAAGCGAGATCGAACTGCCGCACGGGCTCCCGGTGGTGGTGATCGATTCCAGCGCCCGCTACGACTACCCGGTGGTGGACAACGACCAGGCCGACGGCGCCGCCCGGGCGACCAGCCACCTGCTTTCGCTGGGGCACTCGACGGTGTGGCACATCGCGGGCCCGCCGCAGTCGTATTCGGCCGAGCGCCGCCGGAGGTCGTGGCAGGCCACGTTGGAGCGGGCGGGCCGCCCGGTACCGCCGGTCCTGGTCGGCGACTGGTCACCGGAGTCGGGCTACCAGGCGGGCTTGCGCCTGGCGGCGGACCCGGCGGTGACGGCGGTGTTCGCGGCGAACGACCAGATGGCACTGGGCCTGCTGCGCGCGCTGCACGAAATCGGCCGCGGAGTGCCGTCCGAAGTGAGCGTGGTCGGCTTCGACGACATGGAGGAGTCGGCCCACTTCTGGCCCCCGTTGACCACGATCCGCCAGTCCTTCGAGGCGGTGGGCCGCCACGCGGTGGAGGCCCTCCTGGCCGAAATCGAGACCGGCACCGAAGCCGGCGAACCGGTCCTGCTGCCGACCGAGCTGGTCATCCGCTCGAGCACCGCCCCACCTCGCGCTTGACCCGAAACTGTCGGTGCCCGCCGGTAGAGTGGAAAACGGGGGGCGCCCCCGCGGGCCGGGCTCATGCCGGTGGTCGAGCGGGCATCACGGGTGCTGAGCGGGTATCAGCGTGTCGACCCTCCAATCACGCGAGGCGGCCCTCCAATCACGTGTCGACCCTCTGATCACACGTGCCGACCCTCCAATCACGCGAGTCGACCTTCCAATCACGAGTGATGGCCCTCCCGAGGCAAGGCCGACTGGGCAGGTACGCGTGCCGACCGCTCGAGGAAGGCGGCGAGAATACGCGCGAGGCCGGGCGAGGTACGCGAGGCGACCGGATAGGTGCGCGAACCAACCCTTCAAGTACGCAAGCCGACGGGCAAACGCGAACCGGCCGCCTGAGTACGGCGCGGGAATCCGCGCCGGGACCGCGCGAGTGGGCGAGCGAGGCGGCCGGCTGCGCGAAGCGAGGCGGCAGGCGAGGCGAGTGCGGGAGCGGGCCGGCGACGGGACGCGCACGAAAGGTCGTTTCAGGCGGCCAGAGCGCGGGCATTACCGGCCACCGGACCGGAACCCCCGGTCCCGCGAACGTCGCAGTGGTGTGGACCATTTGGCCGCACCGCCGTGGAAAGAGGCCGTCATGCTCGCCATTCTCGCCGCCGTGCTCTTCGGGCTCGCCCTGCTCATGGAGCTGGCCGGGTTCGGGCTGGGCCCGGTGATCACCACCGGGACGCTCACCACCGCCGGGCTGCTGTGCGTCGCCCTGCACCTGGCCGGGGTCGCCACCGACCGGTCGCGGTTCACCCGGCGGCGGCGCCGTCGCTGACTCGCCTCAGCACCTGCGCGAACACCTCCGGCGACTGGGCTCCCGCCACGCCGAACCGCTCGTCGATCACGAAGAACGGCACGCCGGACGCGCCGAGTGCGCGGGCCTGCTCGCCGTCCGCCGCCACTTCCGCTTCGTACGCGTCGGACTCGAGCACGGCTCGCGCCTCGTCGGCGTCCAAGCCCGCTTCGGCCGCCAGCTCCACCAGGGAATCGCGGTCGAACAGCGAGCGACGCTCGGTGAAGTGCGCTCGGTAGAACCGGTCGACGACGGCGTCGGCCATCCCGCGCTCCGCCGCGAGGTGGACCAGGCGGTGGCCGTCGACCGTGTTGCCCATGTGGACGCCGTCGAGGTGGTACTCGAGACCGTCGGCGGCCGCGCGCTCCTCCATCTGGGCTTCCATCGCGTCCGCTTCTTCCAGTGTCCGGCCGTACTTCTCGGCCAGCACCTCGCGGGTCGGCCGGGAAGTGCCACGGGGGAATGAGGGGTCGAGCTGGAACGAGTGGTGCACCACCTCGACCTCGACGCCGACTTCGGCCACCGCCCGCTCGAAGCGGCGTTTGCCGAGATAGCACCAGGGACAGACCAGATCGGACCAGATGTCTACGCGCACGAAACCACGCTAACCGAAGGGCCGCCGCGCACTTCAAGGTAACCGGTGGCCACCTGCGGAGAGTGAGATCCGGGGCGCCGAAGCTAGGGTGGGCCGGTGACCGTCTCGACCGACGACATCGTCCGGCACGCGGCCCGGCTGCTGATGGCCGGAACCCGCCTCGACCTCGGCCGGATGGCGGCCGAGCTCGGGATTTCGCGCACCACGTTCTTCCGGCGCGTCGGCAACCGCGACGACCTCATGGGCGCCGGGCTGCGGCTGCTGTCCGACCGGACCTGGCAGCGGGCGCTCGACGGCTGGCGCGCCCGGCACGGCGACGCGGCCCGCACGCCGGAAGGCCGGCTGCGCTGCCTGTGGGTCATGGAGGAGTACCGCCGCGAGGTCGCCGGCAGCGACGGCATGCGCAAGCTGATCGAGGCGGAGTCGGCGGTCGCCCTGCGCGTGCTGACCGACCCGCGCGGCGCCGTCCAGCCCGGGCTCGTCGACGCGCACGTCGAGCTGTTCCGGGCCGACGCCGACGCCGCCGGGCTGGCTCCGCTGGTCGGGCTGCCGGACCTGGCGTTCGCGGTCGTCCGGCTCGGCGAGTCGTTCCTCTACTCCGACGTTCTGGCCGCCCGGTCGGTGGACCTGACCGTCGCGACGACGCTGGTGGACACCCTCGTGCGCGGGGCCCTGGAGCCGGTCCGCGTTCCCTGAGCGACCGCACAGTTCGTCAGACCACTCCCCCATTCGGAGGATGTGGAACATTTCGCCAAGGTGTTTCATAGGCGACGGGAAGCGGTTACCCCGCACCCCACCCGCGGCACCCCTTTTCGTTGCCGTGTACCAGTTCTGCCGATCCGCCCGTCTGTGTCCGGGCGTGCTTTCGCCTGCCCGGGGAAAGAGAGCGATCCATGTCCGCACTCACCAGCCCGCCGACGCCGTCCGGCTCGAGTGAGAAAATTTCCCGCCGCCGTGGGTGGCGCGCCAAGGCCGCCGGCGTGGTGCTGGCCGCCCTGGCGCTGACCACCGGGTTCGCCGCGCCGGCGCCCGCCGCCGCGAACCCCTACGAGCGGGGTCCCGACCCCACCACCGCCAGCATCGAGGCCACCCGCGGCTCGTTCGAGACGAGCACCGTGACGGTGTCGCGGCTGGCCGTCTCCGGCTTCGGCGGCGGCACCATCTACTACCCGACGACCACGACCGCCGGCACGTTCGGCGCCCTCTCCATCGCGCCCGGCTTCACCGCGACCCAGTCGAGCATCGCCTGGCTGGGCCCGCGCCTGGCGTCGCAGGGCTTCGTCGTGTTCACCATCGACACCCTGACCACCAGCGACCAGCCCGACAGCCGCGGCAGGCAGCTGCTGGCCTCACTGGACTACCTGACGCAGCAGAGCTCGGTGCGGTCACGCATCGACAGCAGCCGGCTCGGCGTCGTCGGGCACTCCATGGGCGGCGGCGGCACCCTCGAAGCGGCGCGCTCGCGGCCGTCACTGCAGGCCGCGGTGCCGCTGACCGGCTGGAACCTGACGAAGAACTGGTCGACACTGCGGGTGCCGACACTCGTCGTCGGGGCGCAGTCGGACACCGTCGCGCCGGTGGCGTCGCACTCGATCCCGTTCTACACCAGCCTTCCGTCCACTCTGGACCGCGCGTACCTGGAGCTGCGGGGCGCCAGCCACTTCGCCCCGAACTCGCCGAACACGACGATCGCGAAGTACACGCTGTCGTGGCTCAAGCGGTTCATCGACAACGACACCCGCTACGAACAGTTCCTCTGCCCCATCCCGAGCACCAGCCTGTCCATTTCGGACTACCGCGGCAACTGCCCGCACAACGGCTAGGCGGCTCCGCCGGGCACGCCGAGGGTGGCGACGACCTTGCCCTTGGCGTGCCCGGCTTCGGAGTGGGCGAACGCGGCGGGCAGGTCGTCGAACGGGTAGCTCCGGTCGATCACCGGCGTGACCGCACCGCGCTCCACCATGCCGGCCAGCTCGCCGAGGAGGGCCGCCTTTCCCGGCAGGCCACGGTATCCGCCAGTACGACACGTCTCCTCGTCAGCGGCCCGGAAGCCAGGGCGGCGAAGACGTGCCCCGCGGGCTGCACCCACCGCCCCGCCGGACCGCCCACGGCGACGAACGTGCCGTTGCGCGCGAGCACCCGCCGGCAGGCGAACAGCGACCGGCTGCCGGCGATGTCCAGCAGGACGTCGTAGCGGCGGCCGCTGCGGGTGAAGTCCTCCACCCGGTAGTCGAAGACGTGGTCCGCGCCCAGTGAGCGCACCACCTCGGCGTTGGCCGCGCCGCACACGGCGTCGACCTCGGCACCGAGCGCCTTCGCCAGCTGGACGGCGAAGGTGCCGACGCCGCCGGAAGCACCGTTGACCAGCACCCGCTGCCCGGCGCCGGCACCTCGCAAGGCCAGCAGCGCGGTGACGGCGGCCATCGGCATCGCCGCCGCCTGTTCGTACGTGAGGTTCGCCGGCATCGGCGCCAGCAGGTCCTCGCGGACGCGGACGTACTCGGCGTGCGCACCCCGCGGCAGGAGCGCGTAGACGTCGTCGCCGGGCGCGAACCTGGTCCCGGCGGTCTCGACCCGGCCGGCCAGGTCACACCCGAGGACGCCCACCGGTGGACGGCGCAGGCCGAACCCCCCGGCCATCAGGCGGGCCACGTACGGCTCGCCTCTCAGGAAGTGCCAGTCGTACGGGTTGACCGAGGTCGCGCACACCCGGACCAGCACCTCACCTTCGCCGGGCACCGGGTCCGGTACGTCTTCCCAGGTCAAGGTGTCCGGCGGACCGTACGCGCGCTGAACCAGGGCCTTCATGGCCGCTCCCTTACGTTGTAAGTCGTACGTTGTAAGGTAGCTGCGTTCCGGACCCGTGGTCAAGGACGTCTTACGTTGTACGATCTTGGCCGTGACCACCGAAGCCCGGACCCCGCTGAGCCGGGAACGCGTGCTGCGGGCGGCCGTCGCGCTCGCCGACGAGCACGGCCTGCGCGCGGTGACGATGCGCCGGCTCGCCGAGGACCTCGGCGCCGAGGCGATGTCGCTCTACTACCACGTGGCCAAGAAGGAAGACGTGCTCGACGGGATCGTCGAGGTGGTCGCCGAGGAGATCAACGACGTGGTGGCCCGCGTGGAACCCGGCCCGGACTGGAAGCAGACGGCCCGGCGGCGCATCCTCGCGGCGCGGCAGGTCTTCCTGCGCCACCGCTGGGCCCCGGAACTGTTCGGCACGCGCTCGTCGACGAGCGTCGCGGTGCTGAAGCACTACGACAGCCTGGTCGGGCTGATGCGCGAGGGCGGGTTCTCCCACGACCGGATCCACCACGCGCTGCACGCACTGGGCAGCCGCGCGCTGGGGTTCAGCCAGGAGCTGTTCGACCCGAACGCCGGGGCGTCGGCCGAGGTACCCGCCGAACTCGCCGCGCAGCTGCCGAACCTGGCCGGGATGCTGGCCGAAGTCGCCCACGACGACCCGGATTCGACCCTGGGCTGGTGCGACGACCAGGCGGAGTTCGAGTTCGGCCTGGACCTCATCCTCGACGGCCTCGACCGGCTGCGGGAGCAGTAGCCCACCAGGTGGGACGCCGGCGTGCGCGGGGGCAGAATCGGCATCGTGTCACGACCTCTGCGGAAGCTCGGCTTCCTGACCATCGGCCTGTTCGACGCGGCCGACCCGCGCCGGGGCCACGAGTCGACGCTGGAGATCATCGAGCTGGGCGAACGGCTCGGGTTCGACAGCGCCTGGGTGCGCCACCGGCACCTGCAGTACGGCATCTCGTCGCCGGTCGCCGTGCTGGCCGCCGCGTCGCAGCGGACCAGCCGGATCGAGCTCGGCACCGCCGTGATCCCGCTCGGCTGGGAGAACCCGCTGCGGCTGGCCGAGGACCTCGCCACCGTCGACCTGCTCTCCGGCGGGCGGCTCAACCCGGGCCTCAGCGTCGGCCCGCCGATGCGCTGGGACGAGGTGAAGCACGCCCTCTACCCCGACACCGCCGGCGCCGAGGACTTCTCCTACGAGCGGGTGCAACGGCTGCTGGACTTCGTGCGCGGCGAACCGGCAACGGAGTTCAGCGGCACCGCCGGGTTCGAGGTCTTCTCCGACCGCGTCCAGCCGCAGGCGCCGGGACTGGGTGATCGCCTCTGGTACGGCGGCGCGAGCCTGCGCTCGGCCGAGTGGTCCGGCAAGCACCGGATGAACTTCCTGACCAGCAGTGTGGTCAAGGCCGAAGGCGAAAGCACCGACTTCGCCGAGATCCAGCTCTCGCACATCCGGACGTTCCGCGAGCACCACCCCGCCGGCCGCATCTCGCAGGGTCTGGTCGTCATCCCGACCGACGGCGCGACGCCGCAACAGCGGGCGAAGTACGAGGCCTACGCCGAAAAGCGCCTGCCTCGCACCGCGGAACCACAGGGACCCGCGCGGATGCTGTTCTCCCCCGATTTCGTCGGCACGTCCGCGGAAATCGCCGAGCGGCTGCACGCGCACCAGGCGTTCCGCGAGATCGACGAGGTGGCTTTCGCCCTGCCGTTCACCTTCGAACACGAAGACTACGTGCAGATCCTCACCGACATCGCGGAACGCCTCGGCCCCCTGCTCGGGCGCTGATCTACTGGTTGGTGCCCGGGGTCAGCACCTTGTCGATCACGAAGACCGTGGCGTTCTTCGTGGGGATGTTGCCGCACAGGACCTTCGCGCCGTTGATCGTCATGGTGTCACCGGAGCCCTCGATCTTCACCGGGCCCCCGGCGGTGTTGAGCGTGTCGACCGAACCCGCGGTGGCGAGGCCCTTGGCGTCGTAACGCTTGCCGACGACGTGGTACTGCAGGATCGGCGACAGCTCGGCGGGCTTGCCGGCGAGCTCGTTGAACTTGGCGTCACCCAGCGCGGCGAACGCCGGGTCGGCCGGCGCGAAGACCGTGATGGCCTCCTGGCTGTTGAGCGTGTCGACCAGGTTGGTGGCCTTGACGGCCGCCACCAGCTTGGTCAGCAGCGGGTTCGTCGACGCGGCCGAGGCGACCGGCTGCGGACCCATCGAGTCCAGCGAACCGGGCGCGGAGCCCTGCGGCAGCTGCGAACACGCCGGGCCGAAGACATCGGCGTTGGTGGTCACGCCGTTGCCGGCACCGGAGGCCATGCTGGACGACGGCGCGGGCACCGAGGACGACGGCGCCATCGAGCTGCTGGAACTGCCCGACGAAGCGGTGTCGCTACCGCTGCACGCGGTCAGCGAAAGCGCGGCAACGGCGGCGACGCCGATTCCGGCGACACGAAGCTTGGTCACGAAAATCACTCCAATTAGCGGCTGAGAATTACTTCTTGCCCCTGATTCGAACCTGCGGGAAAATCGGATTGCCGCCATTCGGGTGACGTGGGTCACCGCGCGGCGAAGGAAATGCTGTGCCATTCGGTTCACGTTGACTTCTTGGGACAGCACGGCTTCGCGCCACGCACCTTCCCGGAAGAAACGGTTTAAACCCTTTCGGTGTATCGATGCGCGATTGTGTCTTGATCGGCGCCCTCCTGCTAGACAAGGGAAATCCTGGTGACGGCGGGGGTCGTCGGGCCGGCCGAGCCGCCGGCGGGCTCGACGGTGATCCCGATCCGGTCGACGTCGGGCGGAAGATCGGCCACGAGCATCCGCTGCGATGCCTCGGACGTCATCAGCCCGGCCGACCGCGCGCCGCCGCTGCCGATCAGCCACACCTGGTAGACGTGCCCGGCGTCGAGCGCGGGCAGGTCCGATGCGAGGAGCACGGCCTGGTTCCGGCTGCGCGAGACGACGAGCGTGGCGTGCCCCTCGCCGGCCCCCTGGATCGCGGACGCGTCCGGCGCACTCAGCACCGAGTCGACGGGCGCGGGCGTCCTGGCGACGCCGAACACGACGACCGCCACCACGGCCGCGGCGGCCGCACCGAAGAGCGACACGCGCAGCTGCCACGTCTTGGCCCGGCTCAGCCGGCGGATGACCGGCACCTTCGGCGGCAGCTGCCGGGTGCGGGCCACCTCGGCGAGCACCACCAGCTTCAGCTCCGGCGGCGGGTCCGCCGCGGCGGCCACGGCCAGCCGCGCGCCGGTCGCCCGCAGCTCCGCCACTTCCTCCCGGCAGGCGGCGCATTCGCCGAGGTGCCGTTCGAATTCGGCGCGGTCCACATCGGACACCGCGTCCAGGGCGTATGCCCCGGTCAGCGTGTGCAGCTCGGCGGTCATCGGTCCACCCCCAGGCAGTCGCGCAGCCGGATCAGGCCGTCGCGGATGCGGGTCTTGACGGTGCCGGGCGCGACCTTCAGCACCTCGGCGACCTCGGGGTAGGTGTAGCCGTTGTAGTAGGCCAGCACGATCGACTCACGCTGCAGGTCGGTCAGCGCGGCCAGGCACTGCCGGACCCGCTGCTGCTCCAGACCGGCCAAAGTGGACTCGGTGACCTCGTCGAACGGCCGCCGCACGTCCATCAGGCCGGCGCGCTCCTCCCGGTCGAGGCCGGCCTGGTGCGAACGCACGCGGTCCACGGCCCGGCGGTGGGCGATGGTCAGCACCCACGACAGCGCGCTGCCGCGCTCCGGCTCGTACCTCGTGGCCTTGCGCCACACCTCCACCAGCACCTCCTGCGCCACCTCCTCGGCCTGCGCGTGACTGCGCAGCACGCGCGTCGCGAGGCCGAGCACCGGGCCGGCGACGAGGTCGTAGAGCGACGCGAACGCCGCCTCGTCCCCCGCCGCCACCCGCGGCAGCAGTTCTTCGGCGCTCGGCGCGAGCGCCGGCGCCTCGTCCGGTTGCAGCCGCAACCGCCCACGCTCACCCATGCCCGGCACCCTCCGCGTCCTCGGCTTCCCGTGCTGGGTTCGCGGCTGGACGGCGGCCCGGACTGGTGTGCGGTGGCCTTTCCCACCCGGACGGCGCAACTCCGGCGCCGGGACCCATCCGGCGGCGGCACGGCTCCGAAAGCCACGAAGGGGCCTCAGTGACGAATGGTCACCATGAGTGAAAAGGCTGCCCTTTCGGCCACGCCGACGGTGACGTCGGACACTTCTTGATCACCCCAGAGTGTGAAAGTTATTCGGAACGCTGGGCGTTGAACTGACTATGGGTTATCCCTGGAACCAGACGAAGTTAACCGACGAGTAGCAAAGGCGGTCCCATGACCGACCCGTACAGCGTGACCAACGCCCGCATCGACTTTGCCCTCCGCACCTTCGGGGCCGGGCCGCGACCGGTGCCGGCCGAGCTGGAGTACGACACCCGCGACCCGTACGCGGTCGCCGTGGTGCTGCACGCCGGCCCGAGCGCGGTCCGGTGGCTCTTCGGCCGCGACCTGCTCGCCGACGGCCTGCTCGCCCGCTGCGGCGACGGCGACGTGCGGATCGGGCCCGCCGGCGACCCCGCGCTGGTCGTGGTGGAGCTGACCTCCCCCGACGGCGCCGCGGTGCTCGAAGCGCCCGCCAAGGAGATCGCTGCCTTCCTCGACCGCACCTACGACGTCATCCCGGCCGGCAGCGAGAGCGACTGGTTCGACTTCGACGAGGAACTGGCGAAGCTCTCGTACCAGGACTGAGGCTTGTTCTGGTCAGCCCGCCGCGCCCCACGCGCGGACCGCCGGCCGAGAGCGAAAGCCATGCGGCGGGCAACGGCAGAACAAGCCTCACCTGAGTACGTTCCCCGGGGTGAGCTTCTTCCTGACGAAGGTCCTCGCCGCGCTCGACGACGGCGGTGACCGCGTCCTGTTCCACTCCGGCGGCGGGGTCACCACCTACCACCAGGCCCGCGACCGCCTCCACCGCCTGCACGGCGCGCTGGGCGGCGTCGAAACGCTCGCCGTCGACCTGCGCAACCGGCCCGAGACGGTCCTCGTGCAGCTGGCGGCCCTCCTGCGCGGCGCGACCGTGCTCATGGTCCCGGCCTCGGTGCCGCCCCGCGACCGGCTCGCCGCGGCGAGCGGCGCCACCGTCGTCACCGACCGGCCGCACGAGTGGCCCGCGGGCGACGTCCGCACCCTCGACGACCTCGACGGCGAACCCGGACCGCTGCACCCGCCGGAAACCGTGCGCCTGCTCTTCCCCACCGGCGGCACCACCGGCACCCCGAAGCTGATCCGCCACAGCGGCATCTACGACGGCATGGCGTCCATCTTCACGCCGTCGCCGGACGGCCCGGGCCGCACGCTCCTGGTCGCCCCGATGACGCACATGACCGGCAACGCCACCGTGCTCGGTGCGCTCCTGCGGCTGGACACCGTGGTGGTCCACGACGGTTTCGACGCAGGAGCCGTCCTCGAAGCGATCCAGGCGCACCGGATCGACACGCTCTCGCTGACTCCGCCGCGGCTGGCCGCGCTGCTCGACCACCCGGCCAGGGAAGGCACCGACCTCAGCAGCGTCCGCTCGCTCTCCCTCGGCGCCGCGCCGCTGCCGCCGCACCGGCTCGCCCAGGCCCTCGACGTCTTCGGCCCGGTCGTCGGCCAGGGGTACGGCCTCACCGAGGCGCCGATGATCGCGAGCATCTCCGCCGCCGAGCTCGTCGCCCGTCCCGAACTCCGGAGCTCGGTCGGCCGGATCGTGCCGGGGATGGAGGCCCGCATCACCGACGGCGAGGTCGAGGTGCGCGGACTGTCCATGATGGATGGTTACCTCGGCGGCCCGGAGGTCGGCGCGGGCTGGCTGCGCACCGGCGATCTCGGCCGCTTCGACGACGAGGGCTACCTCTACCTGCTCGACCGCGCGGACGACGTCGTGGTGGTCGGCGAGCACGGCACGAAGGTCGCCACCACCGTCGTCGAACACGCCCTCGCGACGCATCCCGCGGTGCGGAGCGCGGCGGTCTTCGGTGTCCCGGGCGAAGACGGCCAGCTGCTGCACGCCGTCCTCGTCACCTGTGAACCACTGACCGCCGGCGAGGTCCGGGAGCACGCGCGAAAGGCCTTCGGCCAGGAGCACTACGTCCCGGCCGGGGTGGACTTCGTGGCCGAGCTGCCGCTCACGAGCGTCGGGAAGGTCGACAAGCGCGCGCTGCGAGCCGCGGTCAGCTCGTGACGGCGCCGTCCGAGGACGACTTGACGAGCTTCACGTACTTGCCGAGCACCCCTTCCGGAAACTTGTTCGGCAGCGGCTCCCAGCCCGCGCGGCGAGAAGCCAGCTCGGCGGCGTCGACCAGCAGGTCGATGCTGCGCGCCTTGATGTCGACGGCGATCCGGTCGCCGGTCCGGACGAACGCGATCGGCCCGCCGTCGACCGCCTCCGGCGCGACGTGGCCGATGCACAGGCCGGTGGTACCGCCGGAGAACCGCCCGTCCGTCAGCAGCAGCACGTCCTTGCCCAGCCCGGCGCCCTTGATCGCCGCGGTGATCGCGAGCATCTCGCGCATGCCCGGACCGCCCTTGGGCCCTTCGTAGCGGATGACGACGACGTCGCCGGCCTCGATCCGGCCCTCGTTCAGCGCCGCCATCGCCTCCTGCTCACGCTCGAACACCCGCGCCGGACCCTCGAAGTTGGCCGTGTCGAAGCCCGCGGACTTCACGACCGCGCCTTCGGGGGCGAGCGAGCCGCGCAGGATGGTGATGCCGCCGGTCGGGTGCAGCGGGTTGTCCAGGGCGCGCAGCACTTCGCCGTCGATCGGGTCCGGGTCGAGCTCGGCGAGGTTCTCGGCCACCGTCCGCCCGGTCACCGTGAGGGCGTCGCCGTGCAGCAGGCCCTCGTCCAGGAGGGCCTTCATCAGCACCGGGATGCCGCCGTGGCGGTCGATGTCGTTCATGACGTACTTGCCGAACGGCTTCAGGTCGCCCAGGTGCGGGACGCGGTCACCGACGGTGTTGAAGTCGTCGAGCGTCAGCGGCACCTTCGCCTCGTGCGCGATGGCCAGCAGGTGCAGCACGGCATTGGTCGAGCCACCCAGGGCCATGACCACGGTGATGGCGTTCTCGAACGCCTCCCGGGTGAGGATGTCCCGCGCGGTGATGCCGCGTTCAAGCAGGCCGACGACGGCCTCCCCGGACAGGTGGGCGTAGTGGTCGCGACGGCGGTCCGCGGACGGCGGCGCGGCCGAGCCCGGCATGCTCATCCCCATGGCTTCCGCCGCCGATGCCATCGTGTTCGCCGTGTACATCCCGCCGCAGGCGCCCTCACCGGGGCAGATGGCCCGTTCGATGCGGTCGAGATCGGCGGTCCCGAGCCGGCCCGCCCGGCACGCGCCGACCGCCTCGAAGGCGTCGATGAGCGTGACGTCCTTCTCGGTGCCGTCGGTGAGCTTCACCCAGCCGGGCGCGATCGTGCCCGCGTAGAGGAACACCGACGCCAGGTCGAGGCGCGCCGCGGCCATCAGCATGCCCGGCAGCGACTTGTCGCAGCCGGCCAGCAGGATCGACCCGTCGAGCCGTTCGGCCTGCATCACCGTCTCGACCGAGTCGGCGATGACCTCGCGGGAGACCAGCGAGAAGTGCATGCCGTCGTGGCCCATGGAGATGCCGTCGGACACCGAGATCGTGCCGAACTGCAGCGGGTACCCGCCACCGGCGTGCACGCCCTCCTTGGCCGCCTGGGCCAGCCGGTCCAGGGACAGGTTGCACGGCGTGATTTCGTTCCACGAGCTGGCGACGCCGATGATCGGTTTCTTCCAGTCGCCGTCGCCCATCCCGACCGCGCGCAGCATGCCTCTGGCGGGCGCGGCCTCGATCCCGTCGGTCACCGTGCGGCTGCGGGGCTTCGGGTCGATCGTCATCACGGGCCTCCGGTTGCGACGTTCGGGCGCTGAAGCATGTTACCAATGGGCCCGCGGTCCGCTGGCCGGAACGATTTCCTATCGGCGCCCGGGACGACCGGCGAAAACTCGGCCGCATGATCTCCACAGTGGTGTGGGGCACGGGCAACGTCGGCCGTGCGGCAATCCGGGCCGTCGACGCCCACCCGGCGCTGAAGCTCACCGCGGTGCTCGTCCACGACCCGGCGAAGGTCGGCAAGGACGCCAGCGAGCTGGCCGGAGTCGAGGCACTGGGGGTCGCCGCGACGGACGACATCGACGCCGTCCTGGCGGCGAGTCCGCGCGCGGTCGTGTACGCCGCCTCGGGCGACGTCCGGTTCGACGACGCGCTCGCCGACATCGTGCGGGCCGTCCGGGCGGGCG
Organism: Amycolatopsis sp. NPDC058278; assembly: GCF_042881395.1. Classification (NCBI taxonomy): domain Bacteria; kingdom Bacillati; phylum Actinomycetota; class Actinomycetes; order Pseudonocardiales; family Pseudonocardiaceae; genus Amycolatopsis; species Amycolatopsis sp. NPDC058278. The sequence goes on from NZ_JBHVXZ010000044.1 coordinate 30,864, forward strand.
CGGTCGTCGTGACGCCGGCCCTGTACCCCCTCTACGACCAGCGGAACGCGCCTCCGGAGCTGCGCGACCCGGTGCTCGCCGCGATCGAAGAGGGCGGCGGCTCGCTCTTCGTCTCCGGCGTCGACCCCGGCTGGGGCAACGACGTGCTGCCGCTGCTGATCAGCGGGCTCGGCACGGACGTCGACGTGGTCCGCTGCCAGGAGATCTTCGACTACTCGACGTACGAGCAGCCCGACTCCGTCCGGTACCTGGTCGGGATGGGCCAGCCGATGGACTACGACCCGCCGATGCTGATGACCGGCGTGCCGTCGATGGTGTGGGGCGGCCAGGTCCGGCTGATCGCGCGCGGCCTCGGCGTCGAGGTGACCGAGCTGCGCGAGACCCTCGACCGGCGGCCGTTGGAAGACTCCGTGACCACGCGGACCATGGGCGAGTTCGAAAAGGGCACGCAGGGTGCCGTGCGGTTCGAGGTGCAGGGCATCGTCGGCGGCGAGCCGCGGATCGTCATCGAACACGTCACGCGCATCCACCCGTCGTGCGCGCCCGACTGGCCCACGCCGCCCAGCGGCGACGGCGCCCACCGCGTGATCATCGAGGGCCGGCCGCGCATCGAAGTCACCGTCGAGGCGACCGACGAAGGCGAAAACCGGTCGGCGGGCGGCAACGCCACCGCCGTCGGCCGCCTGGTCGGCGCGATCGACTGGCTGGCCGCGGCGGACCCCGGCCTCTACGACGCACTCGACGTCCCGCTGCGCCCGGCAGCCGGCAAGCTCGGAAGGAGCCGTCCGTGAACATCGACATCCCCGCGGGCAAGGACCCGATCGGGTACGTCTGGGGCGAAATGGTGCCCGGCATCGGCATCGCCGCGTCGAAGTTCTCGCTGGCGGTGTACGAGCACACGACGCTGGGGCTGCGGGAGTTCGAGGCCGCGCGGCTGCGGATCGCGCAGATCAACGGCTGCGTCTTCTGCCTCGACTGGCGCACCGAACGCGACGGGCAGAAGGTCGAGCCGGAATTCGCCGACGCCGTCCTCGAGTGGCGCACGACCGACCGCTTCGACGACCGCACGCGGCTGGCGGCGGAGTACGCCGAGCGGTACGCGACCGACCACCACGACCTGGACGACGAGTTCTGGGAGCGGATGGCCGGGCACTACACGCAGCAGGAGATCGTCGAGCTGAGCATGAGCCTCGGCGCGTGGCTGGCCTTCGGCCGGCTCAACCACGTCCTGGGCCTCGACACCGTCTGCGTGCTGCCGTCCCACCGGTCGTGAGGGGCAGGACGCCCCCCACGACCGGCGGGGTCAGAAGTCCGTCGCGATGATCTTTTCGATGTTGCGTTCGGCCAGTGCCGTGATGGTGACGAACGGGTTGACGCTGGTGTTGCCCGGGATCAGGGACCCGTCGATCGCGTACAGGCCCTGATAACCGGCCAGCCTGCCGTAGTTGTCGGTCGCCTTGCCGAGCACCGCGCCGCCGAGCGGGTGGTAGGTGAGATGGTCGCCCCAGGTCTTGTACGTGCCGAAGAGGTCGGTCCGGTAGATCGTGCCCTCGGTCGCGTTGATCTTGTCGAAGATGGTCTTCGCCATGTCGATGCCCGGCTGTTTCCACGCCGTCTGCCAGTTCAGCTCCACCGCGCGCGTCGTGGGGTTCCAGGCGAACTGCGCGCGGTTCGGGTTCTTCGTGATCGAGAGGTAGAACGACGCCCACGTCTCGATCCCGGTCGGCAGCGGCGCGACTTCCGCGAACGCGCCGCCCGCGGCCCAGTTGTCGATGCCGCCGCACGGGATGGTCGACTGGGAGGCCCCGGTCGGGTCCCAGATCTGGTTGGCCCGCCCGACCATCACGTTCCCGTTGTCGCCCCAGCCCTTCCCGACTTCGCCGTTGAGGTTCGGCAGCGCGCCGGTCGCCTTCAGCTTCACCAGCAGCTTGCTCGTGCCGACGCTCCCCGCGGCGAAGAACACCTTGTCCGCCGTGACGGTCTTGATCGCGGACACCGCGCCCGCGGTGGTCAGCTGCTCGATGGTCACGGTGTAGCCGCCACCGGACGCCGGCAGCACCTGCGTCACGCGGTGCAGCGGCGAGATGGTGACCCGGCCGGTCGCGGCGATCTTCGGCAGGTAGGTCTTCTGCAGCGACTTCTTGCCGTAGTTGTTGCCGAACAGGATTTCCCCGGCCAGCGCCGACTTCGTGGCGGTGCCCGCCGCCTCCCGTTCCATGTAGTCCCAGTCGTACACGTCCGGCACGAACACGAACGGGAACCCGGACCGCTGGGCCTGTTTCCGGCCGACGCGGGCGAACTGGTACCAGTCGGTGGTCTCGAACCAGGCCGGGCGGACACTGGCGACCCCGAGCCCGGCGTTGGCGCGCGGGTAGTAGACGTCGTACATCTCGTTCGCGTCGACCGTGGGCAGGATCGCGCCGAAGTTCTCCCGCTTCGGCGTGACGGCCATGCCGCCGTTGACGAGCGAGCCGCCGCCGACGCCGCGGCCCTGGTACACGGTGATCCCGCTGAACTCCTCGGCGTCGAGGATGCCCGTGTAGCGCGGGATGTCCTTGTCGATCGGGAACCCGAGGAAGTTGGACAGCGGCTGTTTCGTCCTGGTGCGCAACCAGAACGACCGTTGGTCCGGATTGGGCGTGGTGCAGAAGATCTTGCCGTCCGCGCCCGGGGTGTCCCAGGCCATGCCCATCTCGATCATCTGCACGTCGACGCCCGCCTGGGCGAGCCGCAGCGCGGCGACCGAGCCGCCGTAGCCCGACCCGATCACCAGCGCGGACACGCGGGCGCCGTCGGCGACAGCGGCCTGCTGCGGCGACGCGGCGGTGGCTCGACCGGCCAGCGCGGCACTCGCCAAGATAGAACCAGTTCCAGCAATGAAGAGACGACGGGATACGGAGCCAGAAGTTGTTCTCCACACGGGTTCGTCACTCATTTGGTGTTCCTCACCGTTGAGGTATTTAGAACAAGTTATAGCTCTGCGGTGCAGACAAGTCGACAAGTACTCGCGAGTAACCTGGCGGGGTTGCGGGGCAGTGCCGCTGAATGGGCCATGATGGACGACTGTGGAGTCCACCCGAGTGGACCGCTGGCTCTGGGCGGTCCGGCTGACGAAGACGCGCCCGGACGCGGCGGCGGCCTGCCGCGGCGGCCACGTGCGCGTCAACGACAAACCGGCCAAGCCGGCGACCACGGTCGTCCCGGGCGACGAAGTGCGCTACCGCGTCGACGGGACGACGAAGATCCTCGACGTGGTCAGGGTGATCCAGAAGCGCGTGGGCGCTCCGGACGCGGCGACGTGCTACGTGGACCGGACCCCGAAGCCGCCGCCCGAAACGGCGATCCCGGTCGCCCGCCGCGACCGCGGCGCGGGACGGCCGACCAAAAGGGAGCGTCGCGTGCTGGACGCGTTCCGGTCCCAGCAGGAGCCTTAGGCCTTCAGGCCGTCCAGCACCACTGACAGCAGGTGCCGCGTGCGCGCTCCCGCTCGGCGCCGGAGGCCTTGAGCGCCACCAGGGCGACCTCCAGGATGCGCTCGCGGTTCTGCTCGGCGTCGGCTCGCATCGGCGTCACCCGCCCACTCCAGCCAACCGGACACCTGTCCGCCACCCGTCGAAGCGGACAGGTGTCCAGGTCGTGCTGGGCGCGCGGCGCAAGGACCGGCTGGACGAGCAGGCAGGCGCCCCCGCGGCGGGTCACCTGGACCGACCGCGCAGGTGTAGGTCATCCGCGCCTTCGATCGACGGATCGTCGTCGCGGCCGCGGCTTTCCCGGAAATGGCCGGGAATCCGCGCCAGGTGGGTCGGTCCGCGGGGAATGCGGGTAGTTCCCCGCACGGAGGAAACCCATGACGACCAGCACCACCCCGGACCACCTGCTGGCCGCGGCGCGGCCGCTCGTGGTGCGCTACTGCCGCGATCGCCTGGACCCGGACTCGGCCGACGATGTCGCCCAGGACGTCTGCGTGGCACTGATCAAAGCGCTGCCGCGGCGGCCACCGGAACGGTCCTTCCCGGACTTCGTCTGCGGCATCGCCCGGACCAGGGTCGCCGCCGCGCGCAAGGCGGCCGCGCGGAAGGACGAGCCGGTCGCCGAACTGCCCGACGAACCCGACTCGTCGCTGGGGCCCGAACACCACGCGCTGCGGCGCGAACTGCGCGAACGGGTGACGGAACTGCTGCGGGTGCTGCCGCGCAGACAGCGGGAGATCGTGGTGCTGCGCGTGGTCGTCGGCCTGTCGGCGGAGGAGACGGCGGCCGCGGTCGGCTCGACGCCGGGTGCCGTGCGCGTGGCCCAGCACCGGGCGCTCGGCCAGTTGCGCAAGGTCGTGACCAGCCCGTGACGGCTACCCTGGCCAGGTGAGCGACAGCGAGAATTTCGAAGGACGCGACGTCGGGTCCGGAGTCTCGGTCATCCGCGAAAGCACGGACGTCGTCGGCTCCGGGCCGCGGCTGCACCGGCACCCGTACACCGAGACGTTCGTCATCATCCGCGGGCGGGCCCGGTTCACCGTCGGCGGCGAACAGCGCGACGGCGGGGCCGGGGACGTGCTCGTCGTCCCGGCCGGCACGCCGCACAAGTTCGCCGTGCTCGGCCCCGGCGTCTACGAGGCCGTGCACATCCACGAAAGCGACCACTTCATCACCGAATGGCTGGAGTGACGGTTCAGAGGCCACCGTCCCCGATCATGCCGCGCAGCTTCGTCAGCGCGCGGAACTGCGTGATCCGGACGTTGCCGGCGGAGATGCCCAGCGCCTCCGCCGTCTCGTTCGCCGACAGGCCGCCGACGATCCGCAGCGACAGGATCTCCTGGTGCAGTGGCGGCAGCAACGCCATCAGCCGGCCCAGGCGGGCGCCGAGGTCGAGTTCGAGGACGTGGTTCTCCGGCTCGTTGCCGCCCAGCGGGCGGTCCGGCAGCTCCGGCACCGGCTTCGACCGGTCCCTGGCCACCGAGCGGAACGCGTCGGCGACCTTGTTCGCCGCGATCGCCCGCACGAGGTACAGGAACGATCCCCCGCGGTCCTGGTAGTTCGGCAGCACCTTCAGCACCGCCAGGCACACCTCCTGGGCGACGTCGTCGGCCGAGAGGTACGACAGGTCCCGGCCGCCGATCCGCGCCCGGCAGTAGCGCACGACCGTCGGCTTGATGAGCCGGAGCAGCGCCTGGACCGCGTCCGGGTCGCCGTCGCGCGCCGCCGCCACCACCGGGTCGAGCTGCTCCTTCGCCAGGCCGCCCTCCGGCCTCGGCAAATCCGCCGGCACGGTGTAGCCGTCGACGGCCGCCGCCGCCTCCGCGATCATGGTCTCCACGGGCCCTCCTCGTGTCCGCCACCGGGGCCGGCGTCCGTCCACAACGGACAGTGTGGTACCTCGGCGTTCCCGGTCCGACATAGGCGTTATCGAGGTGCTGACCAGCAACGTTGCACTGTGGTGTGGGTTGTCCAGCTATTGTCCGTTAACCGTTCACGACCCGGCCGGAACCGCTGCCGAGCACCGGCGGAACACCGGACAAATCGTGGACAGATCGCGGAAAATCAGGCCCAGCGGATTCCGTACGCGAAGCCGGGAGCGAGGTTCCGGAACCGGACGTGCACCTCGCCGGCGTCGTCGGCCGCCAGTGCGGCACCGGTTCGCGGCCAGTCATCCGCGCCGGCCGGGGAAACCTTTTCCTGGCGCACGATCCGCTTCGGCACCCGTTCACCGAACCGGACGTGCAGATCGAAAAGATCGCACGGGTACCGCGGTATGCAGACGTAACGCGGTTCTCGCAGCTTCGCCCGGAATCGCAGGCCGACCTCGTGCCGCGCGCCCCGGCGCAACGGCTCCGGCAGCCGCAACGCGAGCCCGACCCGGTCACTCGATTCCCGTTCCCGGCCGGCGAGCACACCACCGTGGAACACGTCGACACCGAGATCCGGTTCGCGCACCGAATCGCCCGATTCGCCGGTGACCGGCAACGTCAGCGCCAGGTCGAGCACGGCGATTTCGTCGGCATCGGCGATCACCCGCCGGAATTCGAACGCCTCCGGCACGGGCTGGTCGAGGGCCAGCGTGACGCGCAGTTCTTCGGTGTGCCATCCGCGGCCCGGATACAGCCGGGGTGCCGGCACGGCCGCCGCGACGGCCAGCGCGGCGATCTGCTCGATTCCCTCGTCGATCCGGCGCCGGACCGTCCGGTCGTCGCGGTCGAGCGTGATCGCCGCCCAGTGCACCCGCTCCTGGTAGAACGGTTTTCGCGCCCGCTCGTCGAGCGCGAACGCGGCGAGCAAAGCGATCTTCAGATCGTCCGGCAACGACTCGACCAGCGGGCGCAATCGATCGGACAGCTTACGCCGCATCTCCACGGTTCCGTCATCTTCGACAATGCCGCAAGTGGAACGTAATGCGGGGCCGACCCGGTCCGCGAGCGGTGTCGTGAAAATTGCCCTCCCTTTGCGCAGGGCCTTGAGTTCGCCGACCACGTCCGCCGCACTGAGGCTCACCGTCCCCTCCCCTTCCACGCAAGGAGGTCAATGTTCGCCAGCGCCACCGCCGATGTCCAGTCGATCACGCTCCGGCAAACGGATCGTTATCCCGCGGTTTCCGTTCCGGCCGCCACGGGAAAGGACGAAACTCCTTGGCGTTCCGTTAACAAGGGCCGCATTGCGCCGCAACGATTTCGCGACCGGAACTCACGCGACCCCCACCTGTCGAACGTGTCGAAATGACGAACGCTCGTTCGCCGACGCACCGCGCGTTCCGGCGCGGCACGTTCACCCGGGCGGCGCACCACCCCGGCGGGTGAACGTGACCGGGCCGTTGCCTCGGCACGGGTTGACGGCGGTCCGCCGCGGGTATTTGTTGATCATGAGCCCGAGGATGTGGCGCCTGCTGATCTCGGGGTCGCTGCGGCTGTTCCTGATCAGCGCCGTGCCGGCCGCCGCGCACCTGTCCGTGCTCGCCGGACTGGCGGCGGGGGTGATCGCGTTCATCGTGCCGGCCCCGCACAGCCGGCACGACGACCGCGTCGGCCCGGGCGGCTAGCGACCCCTCAAGCAGCCTGCCACCGGCGGAGCTTCTCGGGGTTCCGCACCGCCCAGATCCGCCGGACCGACTCGCCGGCCACCTCGAACGCCATCACGGCCACGACCGCGCCGTCCCGCCGCGCGACCAGGCCCGGCCGCCCGTTGACGGTGGTCTCCTCGAGCGTCAAGGCCGGGATCCGGCCCGCCAGGTCCACGGCGTAGCGCGCGACCCGCTCGCCTCCCTCGATCGGGCGGCGGACCGCACTGGCGAGCCCGCCGCCGTCCGCGACGACCGTCGCTTCCGGATCGAGGATGCCGACCAGCCGCTGGATGTCCCGTGCGGCCCAGGCCAGCTTGAAGGCGCGGACCACCTCGGCGCTCCCCCTGGCCGGCACCGGGGCGCGGGCGGCCCGGACGCGGCGGCGGGCGGAGGAAGCCAGCTGCCGGCACGCGGCGGACGTCCGGCCGAGGACGTGCCCCACCTCCGCGAAGGGGTAGCCGAAGACGTCGTGCAGGACGAAGGCCACCCGCTCGGCCGGTGTCAGGGACTCCAGCACGACGAGGAACGCCATCGTGATCGACTCGTCCAGCGTGACGCGGTCGGCCGGGTCGGCGAGCGAACCCGCCGCCCCGGGCAGCGGCTCCGGGAGCCACTCGCCGACGTAGCTTTCCCGCCGCACGCGGGCCGAGCCGAGCAGGTCGAGGCAGATGCGGCCGGCGACCGTCGTCAGCCACGCCCCCGGCGACTCGATCGCGTCCCGTTGCGCCCCGGACAGGGCGTACCACCGGCCGTACGCCTCCTGGACGACGTCCTCGGCGTCGCTCATCGAGCCCAGGAGCCGGTAGGCGAGGCCGGTCAGCTGCCGCCGCTCGGCCGTGATCGTGCCGGTCATGCTCCCCCTCGGTCCGCGTTCGTCACCCCGGTGACGAAACCCGGGGGCCGGTTGTGACACGCCCGCGCCGTGCTCACCCGCGGCGTCGCACGCACCGGCCGCGCAGCACCACCGCCGCCGGGTCGGCCAGCTGGTCCGGGTCCGCCCGGGGATCCCGGTCGTAGACCACCGCGTCCGCCGGGGCGCCCGGCTCCAGACCACCCAGTCCGAGGTACTCCCGCGCGCTCCACGACGCCGCCGCCAGCGCGTCGTGGGGCCGCACGCCCGCGGCCACCAGCGCCCGGATCTCCGCGACGATTCCGCCGTGCGGCAGGGAATCCGTGCCCGCCAGCACGCGCACCCCGGCTTCCGCCGCGGCCGCCGTCAGCGCGCCGTGGACCCGCGCACCGCTCAGGTACCAGGCCCGGGCCGGGCTGTCCGGCTGCTGTTCCCGGCGCCGCAGGCCTCCGGTGATCACCGACAGCGTCGGGGTCAACGCCGTTCCCTGGGCGGCCATCCGCGCCAGCAGGCCGGGGTCGAGGCACATGCCGTGTTCGAGGGAGTCGACGCCCGCCGCGACCGCGGCCGCGCCGCCCTCGGGGTGCTGGCTGTGCACCGCGACCCGCCCGCCGGCCGCGTGCACCGCGCGCACGACGGCCCGCAGCACGTCCACCGGCACCGCGGAATCCCCGACGCGCCAGTCCGCGATGATCTTCGCCCAGCCGGTCCGCGCGGCCTGCGCCGCCGCCAGCCCGGGCAGCTCGTCATGGGAAGCGCGGCGGCCCCAGCCGTCGAAGAACTGTCCGTGCTGCGCCAGCCACGGTCCCGCGTGCCGGGCCCGCGGCACGTCGGGGTCCTCGCCGAACCACGGCGGCGGTTCGCCCGGCAGCCCGGGTGCGCGGATCAGCGTGACCCCGGCGTCGACGTGCTGGTGCAGCTGCTCCCGGAGCAGCTCGGGGTCCATCGGCTGCCCCGGCTCCGCGGCGCCGGGGTGGGTGTGGGCGTCGACCAGGCCGGGCACCAGCCAGCCTTCGCCCACCAGGGTCGCGCCGGGCACCGGATCGGTCGTCCAGCGGTCCCCGTCGGCGTAGAGGTCGGCGTATTCGCCGCTCGGCAGCGCGTACCCCCGGATGCGCGTGATCACCACGCCGACCGTACCCGCGTACGCAGCCCGGCGTAGGCGCAAGTGCCGTCCCCCGGCGGCGGTGCCGGTGCGCTTGTGCGTGATCACACCCGGTGTAGTGTTTGCCGGTCCTACCGGCGTGCGTGACCGCGTGAGGTGCCATGACAGTGCGGCGGTACCCAGTCGCCATCCTGCTCGTCTTCGTCGTGGCGGCCCTGGTCGTGGTCAACGGCTTCGCCTTCTGGGGCGACACTTTCGCTCTCTGGGTCGACGACGCCATGCAGCTGAGCGCCGGGCTCGCCGGGGTGATCTGCGGGGTCGTCGTCGCGCGCCGGGTCCGCGCGCACCAGCGGTGGTGGCGGGTGCTGGTCGCGCTCGGCATGACCGGCTGGTCGCTCGGCCAGTGCGTCTGGTCCTGGTACCAGCTGATCGACGGCCGCGGGCTGCCGTCGCCGTCACTGGCCGACCTCGGGTACCTGAGCTTTCCGGTGTTCGCCCTCGCCGCCCTCTTCGTCCTCGCGCACGCGCGGTCCCGGCCGGAGCGCGAACGCTGGCAGCCGGCCCAGTGGTTCGGTGTCGCGGTGGTGCTCGACGGGCTCGTCGTCACCGGCTCGCTGTTCATCCTCACCTGGACCGCGGCACTCGGGCAGGTGGTCCGGGCCACCGGGCCGGACTCGCTGACCTGGGCCGTCGCCATCGCCTACCCGCTGTCGGACCTGGTGGTCGTGGTCGTCGCCGTGCTGCTGGTGGTCTTCGACCGGGTGGACCGCCCGTACCGCGCGAACCTGCTGCTGGCCGCCGTCGGGATCGTCGCGCTGGCGTGCTCGGACAGCGTGTTCGCCTACCTGGTCAGCATCGGCGCGGAAAGCATGAAGCCGTGGTCGGACGCGGGGTTCGTGCTCGGCCCGCTGTTCATCGCCTTCGCTCTGCTGGTCACCCCCGGCACGCGGCGGCGTGACGACGCGGGCCAGCCGCTCGGCGTCGACTGGTGGCAGGTGGCGCTGCCGTACCTGCCGGTCACCGCGGTCGCGCTGCTGATCACCGTGCAGATCGTGGCCGGGGCCGGCCCGGACGGCGTCGAGGTGTTCGTCGGCGCGCTCGTGGTGTTCCTGGTGCTGGCCCGGCAGCTGCTTTCCTTGCTGGACAACCGGTTGCTGCTGCGCCGGGTGTACGAGGGCCAGCTGCAGCTGACCCACCAGGCCTACCACGACCCGCTGACCGGGCTGGCCAACCGCGCGCTGTTCGCCGACCGGCTGGACCGGGCCGTCGAGCAGGGCGCGGAAGGCGGGCACGGGCCGCTCGTGCTGATCTTCGTCGACCTCGACGACTTCAAGGAGGTCAACGACCGGTTCGGGCACGCGGGCGGGGACGTCCTGCTGCACGCGGTCGCCCAGCGGCTGCTGAGCTGCGTGCGCGCGGGCGACACCGTCGCCCGCCTGGGCGGTGACGAGTTCGCGATCCTGCTGGAAGGCGAGGTCGACGCCCCGCAGGCCGTCGCCGACCGGATCCAGAGCGCGCTGCGGCGGCCGTTCGCGGTGCACGGCACGCTGGTGCCGGTCCGCGCGAGCATGGGCCTGGTGGTGCCGGACCCGGCCGAGCCGGCGATCACCGCCGACGTGCTGCTGGGCCGCGCGGACACGTCGATGTACGCGGGCAAGCGGCTCGGCAAGGACACGACGGTCGTGTACCACCCGTCGCCGGACGGGCCGCCCGACTTCCCGTCGGCACTGCGCCGCGCGGGCGGTGGTCTCCCGGACGGCTTCGCCCTGGTGTACCAGCCGATCGTCCGGCTGGCCGACGAGCAGCCGGTGGCGGTGGAGGCGCTGGCCCGCTGGACCGCGCGGGACGGCACCGCGGTGTCACCCGAGACGTTCGTCCGCGCCGCGGAAGGCGCCGGTCTCGGCGCGGAACTGGACGCGCTGGTGCTGGACCTGGCCTGCCGCGAGATCACCGCGGCCGGGATCGACCTCACCGTGCACGTCAACGTGTGCGCGAGCCGGCTGGGGGCCGCCGCGCTGGAGCAGAGCGTCGAGTCCGCGCTGGACCGGTACGGCCTGCCGGCCGAACGCCTGATCGTCGAGATCACCGAGACGGTGCCGGTGCCGGACCTGGCGGCGGGCGCGGCCGCGATCCGCCGCCTGCAGGACCTGGGCGTGCGGGTGGCGCTCGACGACTTCGGCGCGGGGTACAGCTCGCTGACGGTGCTGCACGCGCTGCCGGTCGACCTGATCAAGCTGGACCGCGCGCTGACGACGGGTGTCCGCCCGGACCGCGACGCGGCGCTGTGCCGGTCGCTGGTCGGGCTGTGCGCGGACCTGGAGGTGGCGGTGGTCGCGGAGGGCATCGAGACGGCCGAGCAGGCCGAACTGGTCACCCGCGCGGGCTGCCCGACGGCCCAGGGCTACCGCTTCGGCCGCCCGGCCGGGCTGGCTTCACTGCGGCTCTCGACGCTTTCGGCCGGCTGGCCCGGCGCGGCCTCGCCCGAGCGCGTCAGCTGACGCCCGGTGGGAGCACGCCGAAGATCGTCGCCGTGGAGCCCGCGCCGTTGCGGTTGATCGGGCCGCCCGCCAGGACCCACGCGCCCGTCGTCGGCAGGGCCTTCAGGTTCGCCAGGATCTCCAGGCTGATCCGGTGCCGGCGGTAGACCAGCTTGGACACCGTGTACGTCTCGTCGGTGCCGACGTCCGGGCTGAACGTGTCGGTCCCCGTTCCGCCGCGGCGGCCCAGGCGTCCGGTGTCGACCAGCCACTGCACCGCGGGGATCGAGAACCCCGGCTGGTGCAGCACGCCGTCCGCGCCGGTGTTCGGGAAGGCCGGGGTGCCCCACTTGGCGTCCCAGCCGGTCCACAGCACGACCACGGACTCGTCCGGGATCCGGCCGTGGTGCTTCTCCCACGCCTTGAGGTCGTCGACCGTGACGGCGTAGTCCGGGTTCGCCGCGGCCTTCGCCCGCACGTCGATCTTCACGGCGGGCCGGAACAGGTCGGCCGGGTCCATGTCGTCGGCGAGCGGCTCCCCGGTGTTGAAGTGCCCGGGCGCGCCCCAGTGCGTCCCGGTGTGCTCGCCTTCGCGGACGAACTGCAGGTAATAGCCGTCGTCGGGGATCGTGGCGATGGTCTTCAGCTCGAAGGCCGGGTCCCCGGGGAAGACGTTGGTCGTGGCGGGGTCGTTGACGTGCGACAGGTTGACCAGGTTCAGCTGGTCCAGCCGCACGGGCGGCGCGGCTTCCGCGGCCTGGGCCGTCCGTCCGGACAGCGCGGCGCCGAACACCCCGGCCAGTCCCGCGGCGAGCACCTTGCGTCTCATCGGCATGACACCGTCATATCACCCGGGCTGGGCGCGGCCAACGAGTTGCGCGAAGATGGGGGCTGTGGACGACGACATCGAAGACAACGCCGACAACGGCATCCTCGACCCCGAGGACACTTTGGACGACCGCGACGAGCTGGCGGAGGGTTATTCACCGCCGGAACGCGCCCAGGCGACCGAAGGCTGGGGCACCACCGCGCACGAGACGGCGGAGGGCGAAAGCTGGGCGGGCCGGCTCGCCCGCGAGGTCCCCGACCTGGCCGACGACCTCGACGACGACGGACTGGGCGACACCGAGGACACCGACGGCGAGCTGGTCGACGACGAGGTCGGCGACGTCCGCGCGGGCCGCCTGGTCGCGACGGACGAAGGCTTCGGCGAAGACAGCGACGAAGAGCTGTACGCCTCGGACGCCGGCATCGACGGCGGCGCGGCTTCGGCGGAGGAAGCGGCCGTCCACGTGATCGACCCGTCCCGCCGCTGGTGAGCTAGAAGAAGCTCCGGAAGGGACGGGCGGGTCCGGGCGGCTCGACGGCCGGTGGCGGCGGTGGCGGCACTGGCGGCACGGCGGGCTCCGGCGGCTCGAGGTCCACCGGTTCCTCCTCGGCGACCTCGGGCAGCGCGGGCTCCGCCACCTCGGCCGGGAGCTCGAGGACACGATCACTTCGGCGTACGGCGAGGGCAACGAGCAGAAGATCCGCGAGCACGTCGACGTGCGCGCGCTGGACTTCACCACCACCTTGTGCAGTTCCCGCCCGGCCGCGTCGAGCTCGCCCTCGCGGAGCTTGTCCACCACCGCGCGGCCGACGTCGCCGAGCGGGATCTCCGGGCCTGTGACCACGTGCCGGAGGACGTTGCGCTGGTGGTTGAAGTCCCTTACCTGCACCACCCCGGCCGCGAGCTTGCGGGCCAGGCTCTTGTCGAGGGTGCTCCGGACGTCCTCGACCCGGAACCTGTGGATGTTCGTCTGGGAGTTCCCGTTGCCCAGCTGGATCCCCGCGCAGTTCTTGACGACGAGCGCGTTCGGCGGCAGCAGGCCGGTGACGCCCTCGGCTTCGAGCGTCGCCGGGACGTCGACGACCTGCGCGTTGCGGTCCGGGGTAGGGAAGAACGCGGCCCGCGTCGCCGCGGCCCACTCCTCGATCACCTTCGGCGCGACGACGGCGACCGGAGTGCCCCGCCACGACGCGCCGATCAGCGGCTCGTCCGCGTCCGCCACCGAGGCGGCGATCTCCCGCCAGGGCACCGGTTCCAGGATCCAGTCGCCGCCGGGGCCGTCGTCCGTCATCGGCCGGCCGGGTCGTACTCGCGGACCGCGGCCAGGTACTCGCCGATCGCGTCGCGGTTGCGCAGCAGGCATTCCGCTCGCCTGGTCATCCGGTCGCGCTCCGCCTCCAGTGTCGCGATCATCTCCGGGGTCGCGTCCGGGAAGTAGATCGTCCGGGGTTTGTCCAGGCAGGGCAGGATCTGCTTGATGATCCGGGTCGGCAGGCCGGCGTCGAGCAGGCCGCGGACCTGGATCACCCGGTCGACCGACGGCTCGTCGTAATCGCGATAGCCGTTCGGGCCGCGGCCGGCGATGATCAGGCCCTGTTCCTCGTAGTACCGGAGGAGCCGGCGGGACGTGCCCGTGCGCTCCGCGAGCTCGCCGATCCGCATGTGTGCCACCTCACATTCGCCGGGGTAGACCTTCACATCAATGTGAGGGTTTGAGCATAGCGGCATGACGGACCTCCGCACCCGCGCGCTGCCCCTGACCGCCCTGCTCGCCCTGACCACCGCCGCGTTCGTCACCGTGCTCACCGAGGCGCTGCCCGCCGGCGTGCTGCCCGGGATGAGCGCCGGCCTCGGCGTCGGCGAGTCCGCGGCCGGCCAGGCCGTGACGATCTACGCGCTCGGCACCGCGCTCACCGCGATCCCGCTGTCCGCCGCCACCGCGAACTGGTCCCGCAAACGCTTGCTGCTCACCGGGGTCGCCGGGTTCGCCGTGGCCAACACCGTCACGACGCTGTCCCCGGACTACGCGCTGACGATGGTGGCGCGCTTCGTCGCCGGGGTGGCCGCGGGCGTCGTCTGGGCGCTGCTCGCCGGCTACGCGCGCCGGCTCGTCCCGGACCACCAGGGCAAAGCCATCGCGATCGTGATGGCCGGCATCCCGCTGGCGCTGTCGCTCGGCATCCCGGCCGGGACGTTCCTCGGCGGCCTGCTCGGCTGGCGCTGGGCGTTCGGCGTGATGTCGGCGATCGCGGTCCTGCTGCTCGCCTGGATCGCGACGGCGGTTCCGGACCAGCCGGGGCAGCCGGCCGGCCGGGCACCGGTCCTGCGCACGCTCGCCGTCCCCGGTGTCCTGCCCGTGCTCGCCGTGACGCTCGGGTTCGTGCTGGCGCACACCGTGCTCTACACCTACGTCGCCGCCTTCCTCGGGCACGCCGGGATGGGCGGCGCGGTGGACGTGGTCCTGCTGGTCTTCGGGGTCGCGTCGATGGCAGGCATCGGCGTCGTCGGCGCCCGGATCGACCGGGCACTGCGGACGCTGATGGTGCTCAGCACCGTCGGCGTCGCGGTGGCCGCGACGCTGCTGGCGGTGTTCGCCGGCAGCCCGGCGCTGGTCTACGTCGCCGTGGCGCTGTGGGGACTCGGCTGGGGCGGCGTCCCGACACTGCTGCAGACGGCGGCCGGGAACGCCGGCGGCGAAGCGGCGGACAACGCGCAGGCCATGCTGGTCACGCTGTGGAACGCCGCGATGGCCGCGGGCGGGGTGGCCGGCGGGGTCCTGCTCGACGCGGCCGGGCCGGTGGCGTTCCCCTGGACGCTGCTCGTGCTCCTGCTGCCGGTGCTCGCCGTGGTGCTCGGCGCCCGGCGGCACGGGTTTCCCGTTCGCTCCTAAGTGGACGAAGGGCCCGGACGCGGCTCGCGCCCGGGCCCTCCAGCTCGGGGGTTCAGCAGCGGCCCGCGATGGCCCGCAGCAGCTCGGCGTTCGCCGTGTCACCGGACAGCTCCCAGGCGAACACGCCGCCGAGGCCCTGCGACTTCGCGTAACCGGCCTTGGCCGACGCCGTCTCGGGCGTGTCGTAGCTCCACCACTGCGAACCGCACTTCGCGTACGCCGTGCCCGCGACGCGGCCGTCGGCCGGGCACTTGGTCTTGAGGACCTTGTAGTCCTCGACACCCGCTTCGTAGGTGCCGGGCGCCGGGCCGGTGGCCGTGCCGCCCGGCTGCTTCTGCGTGACACCGTCCCAGCCGCGGCCGTAGAACCCGAGGCCCAGCAACATCTTCGACGACGGCACGCCCTGGCGGCGCAGCTTCTGGATGGCCGCGTCGGCGTAGAACCCGGCGGTCGGGAGGCCCGGGTAGGCGCGCAGCGGCGAGTGCGGCGCGGTCGGCCCGTTCGGACTGGCGCCGGCGACGAAGTAGTCGTAGGTCATCACGTTGTACCAGTCGAGGTACCGGCTCGCGGCGCCGTACTCGGTGGCGTCGATCTTGCCGTCCTTCGAGCCGTCCGCGGTGATCGCGGCGGTCACCAGCTGGCGCCCGAACTTCGCGCGCAGCGCCTTGACCAGCCCGGTGAACGCCTTCGGCCCGCTCGTGTCGCAGGTGCTGCCGCAGGCGTTCGGGTACTCCCAGTCGACGTCGATGCCGTCGAAGACGCCCGCCCAGCGCGGGTCGTTGACCAGGTTGTAGCAGGAGTCCGCGAACGCGGCCGGGTTCTTCGCCGCCTCGGTGAACCCCGCCGACCAGGTCCAGCCGCCGAAGGACCACAGCACCTTGAGCTTCGGGTGCAGCTTCTTGAGCTGGCGGAGCTGGTTGAAGCTGCCGTGCAGCGCCCCCGGTTCGGTGCTGTCGGCCTGGCCGCCGACGCTCGTGGCGGCGTCGTAGGGCATGTCGTGGTCGGCCCACGGGTCGCCGACCGCGCAGCCGCCGTCCGTCACGTTGCCGAACGCGTAGTTGACGTGGGTCAATTTCGCGGCCGACCCGGACGTCTCGATGTCCTTGACGTGGTAGCCGCGGGCATAGACGTCCCAGTCGGCGAAGTAGGCCATCACCTTGCTCTGAGCCTGCCCGGCCTCCGCGGGCGGCGCGACGACCGATGCACCGGCGAGGGCGAGCGCGACGAGGGCGATGCGTTTTCTCATGCGGAGCACGGGATTCTCCTCACCGGCCGGACAGGCGGACGTGCCGAGGCTAACAGGTCCAGACCACTGCGGACCAGAGGGAATCGTGTGGTCAGCGGGTTTCGGTGTACCTCCGCAGCCGGGTCCGGATTCACGCGTGCGATGATCGGCCGATGACCGAGTTCGGCTGCGCCCGCTGTTCCGGCGAAGACGCCCTGACCGCGCTGGCGTTCTGCACGACCCGGCTGAACAAGACCCATCGCCTCGTCGAGCGGTCGCACTTCAGCATCTCGCTGCGCCGGTGCCCGGAGTGCGGCCAGACGTTCGCCGCGATCTTCACCGAGTTCGTCGACTCCTCCGGCGGCGAAGACGCGCAGTACTTCGACTTCGTCCCGCTCACCACCGCCGAGGTGTCCACGCTGGCGGCGCAGGGCCCCCGCGTCGACCTGGCCGAGCTGGGCGCGCTGGGCAGCGTCCGCCGCCGGCTGTCGTCGAGCTGGCCGACGGGCGGCGAGAAGGAAATCGCCTGGCGGACGGACTCGCTCTCGGTGCGCGAAGGTCACTGACCGGCGCATTGACCGGCCAGGCGCAGGATCGCCGCGGCACTGCGGTCGACGTCGGCTTCCGTCGTCGACCAGCCGGAAACCGAGATCCGCAGGTACCGGCGGCCGCGCCAGGTGGTGCCGCCCAGCCAGCAGGTGCCGTCGTCCTGGACCTTCCGGATGAGGGCGTCGGTGTCCCCGCCGAAGGACACGAGAACCTGGTTGAGGACGACGTCGTTGGCGATCTCGGCACCGCCGTCGGCGAGTTTTCCGGCGAAGCGGCGGGCCAGCCGGCAGCAGCGGCCGACGAGCTCGGCGACGCCGTCACGGCCCAGCTCGCGCACCGCCGCCCAGACCGCGAAGCCGCGGGCGCGGCGCGACGACTCCAAGGTCAGGTCGCCCATGCCGGACACCTCGCCGGCGCCGGTGAGGTAGGCAGCCCGGTAGGCGATCGCCGCGGCGTGGACGTCCGGGCGGGCGCAGAAGACGAAGCCCGAGTCGTACGGCACGTTCAGCCACTTGTGCCCGTCGCAGGCCCAGGAATCGGCGAGTTCGACGCCGTCGAGGAGTCCGCGGGTTTCCGGATTGGCGGCGGCCCACAGCCCGAAGGCACCGTCGACGTGGATCCAGGCGCCGCCCGCGGCTTCCCGGGCGGCGCGCAGGTCGTCGCACGCGCCGGTGTTCACGTTCCCCGCCTGCAGGCAGACGATCAGTGGCCCGGTCCCGGCCGCGCACACCCTTCGGAGGTCTTCGACGTCGATGGCGCCCTGCGGACCGGCTTTGACCGGTTCGACGACCCGGGTGCCGAAGCCGAGCAGCCGCAGGGCGCGATCGACGGTGGCATGCCGTTCTTCACTGGCGACGACGCGGACGCGCGGGGCACCGGCGAGCCCGTCGCGTTCGACGTCCCAGCCGGCTTCGGCGAGCACGTGGTGCCGGGCGGCGGCGAGGCCGGCGGTGTTCGCGGCCTGCCCGCCGGTGACGAACCCGGTGGAGGCGCCGGCGGGGAGGCCGAGCAGTTCCTTGAGCCATCCGCCGGCCACATCTTCGGCGGCGGCCGCGGCGGGCGAAAGGACGGCGTTGAAGCCGTTCTGGTCCCAGCCGGCGGCGAGGACGTCGGCGGCGGTGGCGGCCGGGAGGGCACCGCCGATGACGAACCCGAAGAACCGCGGCCCGGCGGTGCCGACGAGCCCGGGTCCGGCGGCCCGGGCGAGCTGTTCGAGCACTTCGGACGGTGGCGTGGGGTGCGGCGGGAGCGGGCCACCGAAGGCGGACCGCAGGGCGGCGTGGTCGACGGCCGGGGCAACGGGCCGATCCGCGAGAGTGCCGCGGAAATCGGCGGCGAGTTCGGCGGCGCGGGCCAGGAGGGGGTGCATGTCGTCCACGGCTTGACTGTAGGCCGGGTTCGGCGCACGAGCGGCACAATTCCCGGCTTGGCTTGGCAGGGTTCGCGGCCCGGCTCAGCTAAGCGGCCCGGTTCGCCAGCCGCCGCTCGGCTCGGCAGCCCTGCCCGGCGCCCAGCGTGGCCCGGCGGCCGCGCCCAGCCCGGCCGCCCAGCCCGGCTCGGCCAGGCCCGGCCAGGCCCGGCCAGGCCCGGCCAGGCCAGGCTCGGCGGCGCGCCCGCCGTGCGGCCACCAGTCCACCGGCCCACCGATCCGGCACCCATCGACCAGCTAAGCCGCCTTCGGGTGGGCGGCCCGGCGGTTCTCCCGGGCCAGCTCGACCGTCGTCGCGATGCGGCGCCGCCTGGTCTCCGGGCGCTTGGCCTTTGCGATCCACTCCAAAATCAACCTCCGCGACGACGGCGGAAACGCCTCGAAGCACCGCCAAGCCACGGCCTCCCCCGCGAAGGCACCCCGCAAATCCGCCGGCACCACGCCGTCCTGTGCCTCGGCGAGCACGTCCCAGGTCCCGGTCCGCCGCGCGAGGTCCACCATCGCCTGCCCGGCCGGAGCCATCAGGCCCGCCGCGCTCAGCCGCGAAACCCGCTCCCGGTTGACCCGGCTCCACGTACTCCCCGGCTTGCGCGGCGTGAAACACAGGTAGGTGCTCTCGGCGTCACGCCGCAGCGCCTTGCTGTCGATCCACCCGAAACACAGCGCCTGCTCCATCGCCTCGTGGATCCGCACCCCCGGCACCGCGCTCCCCTTGCGCCGGATCACCAGCCACACCGACGTCTCGCCCGGCGCCGCCAGCCATGCCCGCCACTCCGCGGCCGAGGAAACCTCCAGTGCCCCTTCGATCTTCTCCATGCCCTCATCGTCCGCGGTGAAGTGCTCATCTTCTGAGCACTTTCGGGCGGGAACAATCGGCGACCTCCCGGCGTAGCGTCCTGGTATGGAGACCCCGTTGAGCACCGACCGGCTCGTGATCCGGGACTGGACGGTGGACGACGCCGAAGCCGCGTTCGAGATCTACGGCGCGGAAGACGTCACGCACTGGCTGACCCCGGCCATGGACCGCGTCGGCGACATCGGCGCGATGCGCGCGGTCCTGCACGCCTGGCAGGAATCCCAGCCGAACCTGCCGCCACCGCGGGGCCGGTGGGCCATCGAGCGCAAGGAGGACGGCGCGGTGATCGGCGGCCTCGGCATCCGGCTGCTGCCGCCGTTCGAAGAGGACCTCGAACTGAGCTGGCAGCTCAGCCCCGGCGTCTGGGGCAAGGGGTACGCGTCCGAGGCGGCCACCGCGCTGATCGAGTGGGCCTTCACCCAGGACACCGAAGAGCTGTTCGCCGTCGCGCGGCCGAACAACACGCGGGCGATCGCGGTCGCCAAGCGGCTCGGCATGCAGTGGGTCGGCGAGACCGACAAGTACTACAACCTGCGGCTGCAGGTGTACCGGATCCGGCACACCGATCTCATCGACTGACCGGCTCCAGCAGGAAGACGCGGATTTCGCGGTGCCCGGCCCGCACGGCGTAACGGTCGTACGCGGGCCAGTACCCCGCCACCGCGTCCCACATCTCCTGGCGCTCGTCCCCGGTCAGGAGCCGTCCGGTGACGTCGATGCTGCGCCCGTGCACACCGATCGTCGCCTTCGGCTGCGCCAGCAGGTTCGCCGACCAGGCCGGGTGGGCCTCGCCGCCCCAGTTCGAGCCGATCACGACGTACCCGCCGGCCCGCTCGACGTAGAGCAGCGGCACCTGCCGCGGCTCGCCGCTGCGCCGCCCGATCGTCGTGAGCAGCAGCGTCCGCAGCCCGACCGCCGCGCCGACGCCGACCCGGCCACCGCTGATCCGCAGCAGCACCCGGTCGGCGGGCACGAGCGCCCGCCCCAGCACCGCGAACGCCCGGCTCTTGCCGAACCCGGCGAAGACTCCCCGCAAACCGGCCACGGCGAGATCCTAGGTCTGGCAGGGTGGGCGAGCATGACCCGCCCCGAAACCGCCGCCGAGGTCTTCGACGCGCTCGGCACGGACTACGAACACGCCTTCCGCACCGCGACCGCCCAGCGCGCCGCGATCACCGACCTGCTCGCCGCCCTGCCGCCGGAGGCGAAGGTGCTCGACCTCGGTGCCGGCACCGGGCGGCCGACCGCGGAACTGCTGGTCGCCGCCGGCCACGACGTCACCGGCTACGACGTGGCCCCGAAGATGGTCGAGATCGCGCGGAGCCAGGTGCCCGCCGCCCGGTTCGAACTCGGGGACATGCGCGAACTGTCCTTCCCGGACGGCACCTGGGACGCGATCACGGCCTTCTTCTCGATGCTGCAGCTCCCCCGGGCCGAGCAGGAAACCATGATCGGCCGCCTCGCGGCCTGGCTGAAGCCCGGCGGCCTGCTCGTCTTCGCCACCGTGCCCGCCGACGTCGACGGAGTCGACCTCGTCTTCATGGGCCACCCGGTCCGCGCGTACAGTTTTGCCGCCGGTCCCCTCAAGGAGCGGCTGCGGGCGGCGGGCCTCGAAATCGTCCACGAGGACGAGGCCGAGTTCGTCCCCGACCACCCGGACGCCGGCCCCGAGCCGCACGTCTACCTGACCGCACGCAAACCGGCCTGAGCCGGCGAGCCCGCACGACGTCGGGCACCCGACGGACATGAATTTTGCTCAAGTTCGTGCATGTCCCGCGCGGCGGACCCGAGCTAAAGTGAGGGATGGGCATCGAAGCTCTGGCCAGGCCGGTACCTCGCGAGCACCGCGAGCTGCTGCGCGAGATGCTGGCCAGGCTCCCCGAGTTCGCCGATCGCCTGGCCCGGCTGCTCAGTGAGCAGGACGAGTTCTACCGCCAGGTCGAGGACGTCGCCCCCGGCGAACTGCGGCAGGTCTGCCGGGCCAACCTCGAGCGCGCGCTGACGGCGCTGGCCGAAGGTCACGGCCTCGCCCTCGACGCCGCCCGCAAGACCGGGCTCACCCAGGCGCGCCAGGGCATCCCGCTGCCCGCGGTGCTGCGCGCGTTCCGGATCGGCGGCACCTTCGTCTACGAAGGACTCCTCGAGCTCGCCGGCCCGGAGTTCCTCAACCCGACCCGGACGATCGAGATCAACTCCTACGTCTGGAAGGCGATCGACCTCTACTCCGACGCGCTGACCACGGCGTACGAGGAGGTCGCGGCCGAGCCGTCGCACGCGAACGCGCGGCTGCTGGACGACCTGCTGCGCGGCCGGCTCGCCGGCCAGGGGGACATGGAGGCCGCGGCCCGCGAGCTGGGCCTGCCGACCGCGGGCATGTTCGTCGCCGTGGTCACCGAGCGCGTCGAGCCGGACGAGCACGACTCCGTCGACGCACTGCTGCGGGCGCGGCGCTGGCGGTCGGCGTGGCGGCCCGGCGGCGAGGCGGGCCTGGTCGCGATCGACCGGATCGAGGACGTCCGGCGGCTGCGCGAAGTGCTCGGTTCCCTGCCCGTGGCGGCCGGGATGAGCAAGCCGTTCACCGGGTTCCCCGACGTCCCGGACGCCCTGCACCGGGCCCGGATCGCCCGCCGCTCGCTGCCGGCGGGGACGGCCGGCGTCGTGGTGTTCGGTGACTCGCCGGTGACGACGCTGGTCGCGGCCGCGCCCGGGATGGCCCGTGACGTCGTCCGGTCGGCCCTGGCCGGGGTGCTCACGCTGCCGGCCGCGGAGCGCAAGGTCCTGCTCGACACGCTGCTGGCGTGGTTCGCCGGCCACGGCTCGGCGAAGGAGGCCGCGGACCGGTTGTTCGTGCACCCCAACACGGTCCGGTACCGGCTGCGCCGCGTGCAGGAGCTGACCAAACGCGACCTCACCGACCCGGTCGACATCGGCGAGCTGTACGTCGCGCTGGAGTCGGTGCGCCTCGAGCCCGAACCGGAGTGATCGTATTTCGATCACTACCGATTGACTTTCGATAGAAAGAGCGCGATAGTCGGCGCATGGTTACCGAGAAGTGGGCCGTTGCCGCGCTCAGGGTCTTCCTCGTGGTGCTGTTCGGCGTCCTCGTCGTGTTCCAGACGCTCTCGCTGCCGGGCAGCATCGCCTACCACGCGCAGCAGAACCCGCACGACGCTCCGCTGCGGTGGCCGCTGACCGCCATCGCGGTCTTCCTGGTGCTGTGCGTCCAGGTGGTGGTCGTCGCGACCTGGAAGCTGCTGACCCTGGTCAAGAAGGACCGGATCTTCACCACCGCGTCCCTGAAGTGGGTCGACGCGATCGTCTGGGCCGTGGCCGCCGCGTGGCTGGTGGTCGCCGGGATGCTGCTCTTCGTCGGCTTCAACGCGGACGACCCGGGGATGCCGATGCTGCTGTTCCTGGTGACCGTGGCGATCACCGTGATCGGCCTGCTGATGGTGGTCATGCGCGCCCTGCTGCGGCAGGCCACCGCGCTCCGGTCCGACATGGAAGCGGTCATCTGATGCCGATCGTCGTGCGCATCGACGTCGAACTGGCCAAGCGCAAGATGAGCGTCGGGGAGTTCGCCGAGAAGGTCGGTCTCACGCCGGCCAACGTCGCCGTGCTGAAGAACGGGCGTGCCAAGGCCGTGCGCTTCAGCACTCTGGAAGCGATGTGCCGGGTGCTCGGCTGCCAGCCCGGCGACCTGCTCGAGTGGGTCGAAGACGAGGGTTGACCCAGGTCAGCGGGCTGCGGTCGGCGCTAAGCCGCGTCGGTGTCGACCAAGCGGGCCAGCTCCAGCAGCGTTCCCTCGAAACCCGGGCCCGCCGTCAGCGCCACCGTGAGCGGGCCGCCGCGGCGATCCGTCCCGACCGGGAGGGTGACCGCCGGTTCCGTCCACTGCGGACGGTCCACACCGGCCGAAACCACCACGTCCGGGCGGGCGGGGCGATGCCGGCGGCCGCCCGCGTCGAGGTCGAGGACCACGTTGCCGTGCAACGAAAGCAGGGCCGCGACGTCCGCCACCGCGTCGCGCAGCTCGCGGTCGGCGATCGAGTCCGAATGGGCGCCGATCGCCGGGCGGGGCGGGTCGGTGTCGCGGGCCAGGCGGGGCACGATCGCTCCGAGGTCGCCCGAGGCGCACGTCAGCACCCGGATGCCGGGCACGCCCGCCTGGGGGTCGGCGATGCTGATCCCCGCACTGGCGGCGGCCGCCACGATCCGGGCCCGCCAGCGCGCGGTCGCCGCGATGGCGACCATCGATGGGTCCTGGGGCAAAAGGGGAGTTCTCCTTCGCGATCCGGCGCGGCGGCAGGGGGATCGTCCGATGGTGCGGCCGTGCCCGTTGTGCCCGGGAACAAACATCTTTGGCCGATTGGTCCGAACGGCGGCGTCCGTGCGCCCTTCCGGTCGCACCGGACAGCTGTGACCGCGGGTCACACTTTGACGCGCGACGTGGCGCGGGCCACTATCCGTGCACCTGATTACCGCCGGGTAATTTGGGTGTCCCAAGTACGACCCAGGAGGACCGTTGCGACGAGCTTTGGGCCTGATCTTGCTGGCGCTGGGGGTCTTCGCGGTCGCCGGGGCGGTGCTGTTGCCGGCCTACGTCTACCCGAAGCTCGCCAAGGTGCCGCTCGACCAGGATTCGACGTCGGTGCTGGAAGGCACCGCGAGCAAGGTCCTTGCCGTGACCGACAAGGGCGCCGGCCCGGTCACCGAGATCCGTGAGAACCGGAAGCTGACCGCGACCGGCCACGTGCAGGCGAACTTCGCCCGGCCCGAGATGCACGAGGGCACCGACTACGCGGTCTGGCTGCTCGCGGTGCAGGTCAAGGACGACGAGGACGGCACGGTGCTCACCGCGAGCAAGCGACAGGTCTGCTTCGACCGGCGCACCTCCGAGGGCTACGACCCGCGCGGGGACGCCGACCCCAAGTGCACCAAGGAAAGCAGCTACGTCACGCAGCTCAAGGACAAGGCCGACAAGGACGGCGACAAGCCGCCGGAGCAGAACGTCTACAAAGCCCAGCCCGGCCTGAACTTCAAGTTCCCCTTCGGCACCGAGCAGAAGGACTACCAGGTCTACGACGACAACACCGGCACCGCTGTCACCGCCCGGTACACCGGCACCGAGGAGGTGAACGGGATCGAGACCTACAAGTTCGTCCAGAACATCCCGGACACCAAGCTCGAGACGAAGTCGGTGCCCGGCTCGCTCGTCGGCGTCGCCGACTCCAGCGTCGACGCGGACCTGTACTACCGCGGGATCAACACGATGTGGGTGGAGCCGGTCACCGGCGTCGAGGTGAAGCAGCAGCAACAGCAGCACCAGGAACTGCGGCCCACCACCGGCAACCCCACCGTCGTGTTCGACGGGACGCTGGCCTACAACGGCAAGACGATCGCGCAGATGGTCGACCAGATCGACGAGAACAAGGGCAAGCTGGAGTTCCTGTCGAGCACCGGCCCGCTCTGGCTCGGCATCGGCGGCGGGGTGCTGATCCTCGTGGCGGCCTACCTGCTGTTCCGCCGGCGCCCGGCCGCCCCGCCGGCCCCGCCGCGGCGACGGCAGCGGGTGCCGGTCGGCGCCGACCGCTAAACCTTCCGCAGGACCAGAACGAGATTCCAGGACGCAATTTCGCGAAGGCCGGGGATCCGCACGATCCACATCGCCCAGCTCGGGTGGTACCGCGGATACCCGGCCACGAAATCGGCGAGCGGCGTCGCCTTCGCCCAGCGAAGCGCGGCGCCGACCGAAACCGGGAACAGGCTTTCCCCGAATTTGTTCTTCGGCTGCTTCCCGAGTTTCCGGGCATAACGCTGCCGGGCGTAGTACCCGCCGAGGAAATGCCACGGCGCCGTCTCGTGGCCACCCCACGGCGAATACCACGGCGTGAACGACGCGAAGACCGTGCCGCCGGGCTTGGTCACCCGGCACATCTCGGCGAGCATGACCCACGGCTCGGCCACGTGCTCCAGCACGTTCGACGAGTAGCAGATGTCGACGGAACCGCTGCGTACCGGCAGTTCCGTGCCGCTGGCGCGGATCATGTTCTCCCCCGGCTCGCCGCGCGCGGACAGCTCGCCGACGTCCGGGTCCAGGCCGAGATAGACCGCGCCGGCCGCGCGGAAGGCTTCGGAGAAGTAGCCAGGGCCGCCGCCGACGTCGAGCACCGTGCGTCCGGACAGCGGAGCGTGCGCCGCCAATTGCCGGACCGAATCGGCGGCGAGCGCGGAATAGAAGCCGTCCGGGTCGGTCTGTTCGGTGAGGAATGTCCGGAACAGGGTCACCGAGCGGCGGAGCGTGGCGCGATGCGGCCGGGGCGTCGCGACGAGAACCGGATTACCTACCATTGAACCGTCGCTTTCCCGAATACGTTCATCTAGGGTGTACGCACCGGTAACCTAGCACCGTCGCCAAAGTTTGGATAACCCCGATGGAACGTCCTCGTGTGCTCCTCCTCAACTGGCGCGACACCGGCCACCCCGAAGGCGGCGGCTCGGAGCGGTACGTCGAGCGGATGGCCGAAGGCCTGGCCAGAGCGGGGTACCGGGTCGAGATCCAGTGCGCCGCCTACCCGGGTGCGACGGCGGGCGAGTGGCGCGACGGCGTCCGCTACCGGCGGCGCGGCAACAAGTTCGGCGTCTACGCGCACGCGCTGCGCGCCATCCGCCGGGCCCGCGCCGATCTCGTGGTGGACGTGCAGAACGGCATGCCGTTCTTCGCCCGGCTGGTCGCCGGCTGCCCGGTGCTGGTGCTCGTGCACCACGTCCACAAGGAACAGTGGATCAGCGCGCTCGGCGAGACGCTGGGCCGGATCGGCTGGTGGATCGAGTCGCGGCTGGCGCCGTGGCTGTTCCGCCGGTGCCGCTACGTCACGGTTTCCGAGGTCACCAAGGCGGAACTGGCGGAACTGGGCATCGGGCGCGAGCGCGTGACGGTGGTCCCGAACGGCCTCGACGCGCCCCCGCCGTGCGCGTCCGAACGCGACCGCACCCCCACGCTGGTCGCGGTGAGCAGGCTGGTGCCGCACAAGCGGATCGAGCACGCCATCGACGTCGTCGCGCGGCTCGCGCGGCGCTGGCCGTCCCTGCGGCTGGAGGTCGTGGGCCAGGGGCCGTGGGACGAGGTGCTGCGCGCCCACGCGGCTTCGCGCGGGGTGGCCGACCGGGTCGTCCTGCACGGCTGGGTCGACGAGCAGGCCAAGCACGAGATCCTGGCGCGCTCGTGGCTGCACCTGTGCCCGTCGGTCAAGGAGGGCTGGGGCATCGTCATCATGGAGGCCGCGGCGCACGGCGTGCCCTCGGTCGCCTACCGCGCCGCCGGCGGCGTGACGGAGTCCATCGTGGAGGGCCGGACCGGCCTGCTGGCCGACGACTTCGACGATTTCACCGCGCAGGTCGACGGCCTGCTCGCCGACGGCCTGCGGCGCGCGGAAATGGGCTTGGCGGGCGCCGAGCGGGCCGGGAAGTACCGCTGGGACGTCAGTGTCGGCCAGTTCGCTTCACTGGTGCGGGACGTCTCCGGGCAGCCGGTCCCCCGGCCGCGCACCCTGGTCCCGCACCGCGTCCCGGAACTCGCCCAGCAGCCGGGCGGCGGCCGCCGCGTCGAAGTCCTTGCGGCGGGCGCGCACGGTGACGGTGGTGGCGCCGCCGGTCGTCGCCGCGCCGAACGCCACGCCTGAGCGGCCACTCGCCGCCGGGTAGAACGCCAGCGTCCGCACGGTGTCCCCGGTGGACACCACGCCGAGGTTCGAGACCAGGAACGTCGAACCGAGCCTGCTCGCCAGCAGCCGGGTGCCCAGCCGGGCGAGGCGGCTGCTGCGGGCCGGGAAATCCGGCTCCGGCGGCTGGGCCTTCAGGACTTCGGCGACGTCCGCGCCGCGGCTCAGCCGCAGCCGGAAGAACGCGCTGTCGTGCACCGGTTCCGGTGCCGCACCCGGCCGGCGCGACGCGCCCAGCGCGGCCACGACCCGCGCGGTGCGGGCCCCGTGCGCGCGGTTCCAGCGTTCGGTGGCGCCGGCGGCCGCCGCGACGAACCCCGCGGCCCCCAGCCGCAGCCGCGGCTCGTGGACGGCCACGAAGACATCCCCTACGGCTTCGCTGCCCCGGTCCGGGGTGATCCGGCCCGGTGGCGCGAAAAGCGCCTCAGCGAGCCGCTGGAGAGCCGAAACCGCAAAGGGTTTGCCGCCCGTGCGTTCGCCGATCCCCCGCGCGGCCGAAGAAACCGGGACGTCGAGGAGGATGCCGAGCAGGGCGAGCAGGCCGAGGCCGTCGAGGGCGCCGTGGTGCGCGGCGACGAGGAGAGTGGGTTCGCCGACGGCGACGCGCACCAGCGGCGCGCCCCGTTCGTAGGGTGCCGAAGCGAAGCGGTCCCGGACGGCCGCCAGGTCACCGATCCGCTCGATTTCGGGCACCGCACCGAGGTACGGGTAGCGCGGGAACGCGGCCGCGAGCCGGGCGCGGAGCTTCTCCGGTTCCGGTGCGGCCGCGCCGAGTTCCGCTTCGAGGAGGATGCTCCAGGAAACGGTGGGGTCGCCGTAGAGCCCGACGACGCGGTGGGCGTGGTCGGAGGCGAGCCGGGTCACGCGTCAGCGGTCCCCGTAGAGCTTCAGCGGGTGGTCGGCAGGGTTGAACTTCACCTGCGCGTTGAGCTTCTGTTGCACCGGAGCGGCGGTGTCCGGGTCCGCGCCCTGGATGAGGGCGAACCCTCCCGCGGTCGCCGCTCCGCCGCCGATGATGACGGCGACGATCGCGCCGATGACCGTGCCCACGAGTCACTCCTTCCGCGGCGGGAGAATCCTGCCGCGGCCCAATGTACGCATGGGTAACATGCGGCACAACACTGCGACGCACAGCAACGTGAGCGCTACTCCGTTCGCCAGCAAGGCGGGCGTCCACGAGATCGCTTTCACCGCGGGCTCACCCGGGGTCCGGTACAGCGTCAGCCACTCACCCGACCACACCGGCGTCGCGCCGGCGAGCAACCGCGGGTCGACGTAGCCGGGTGTCCCGTGCTCGACGAGGATCCAGCCGATGCCCGCGTCGGTGAGTTCCCGCGCGGACGTCGCGGCGCGGACGTCGCCGATCCTCGGGTCCTCACCGGCGATCCGCTCGGCACCGACCTGCAGGGTGTCGTCCATCAGCACGGGTTTCGGCAGCGCGCGCGGCGCCGGGTCGAGCTGGGTGCGGTCGTCGTTCCACGCGAACCCGCGGAACGCCGAGAGCGGCAACGCCAGCACGTCACCCGGCCGGTCACCGAGCTCTTCGGACACCGCGCGCCAGTCGGCCGGGTACTGCGCGGTGCCGAGCCGTCCCCAGCCACCCCACGCGAGGTCCGGCATGGTCAGCAGCGGGAAGACCACCGCCGCCGTCACCAATCCGGCGCGGCCCCCCGCGGTTTTCAGCTTCGCGGCGGCGGCTTCGACGGCCAGCGCGAAGCCCAAGGCCAGCGGCAGGGCCCACCAGGCCACCCATTTCTGGGCGTCCCGCAGCAGTCCGGCGCCGGGTACGTACCGCGTCGCGGCGGTGAGCAGCCGGCTGCCGCCCGGCAACGTCGCCAGGGAGGCCAGGAGAACGCCCAGGACGCCGAGCGCGGTCAAAGAGCGGACCGGCGCCTTCCCCCACCGCTGCGCGAGCGGCCGGAGGCCGGCGATCGCGACGGCGACGACGATGAGCGTCAGCACCGGGACCAGCGGCACGGCCCGGCTTCCCGGCACCGTTTCGGCGTTCCAGATGCCGCCGAGGCCCAGCACGCTCAGCAGCGCGGGACCCCAGCTTTCGGCGCGGGCGCTGAACGCCGTGACGCCGCCGGGGTCGGAGAAGGTGCCGCCGGCGTCGAGGAACGTCGGGACCAGCCAGGGCAGGTTGAGCGCGATGGCGAGCGGAACCGTCTGCCGGAGCCGCCGCGAACCGGCGGCCACGACCATGACGGCGGCCGCGAGGACGCCGCCGGGCGGAGTCAGCACGGCCGGGGCGCAGGCGATCACCAGCTTCGGCAGGGCACGCGGTTCGTGCGCCCGCACGGCGAGCCCGGCGCCGGCGATCCACGGCAGGGCCGCGTACGTCAGGAGCAGCGGCCAGTGCCCGATGAACAGCCGTTCGGCGAGGTACGGCGTCCAGGCGTAGGCCGTCGCCGCGACGAGCCGGGTGCCTTCCCGCTCGGTGGGGACGAGCCGTCCCGCGCCGAAGGCGGCGAAGAAGACGGCCAGGAGCAGGACGATCTTCTGGACGATGTCGCCGGGCAGCACGGTGGTGGCGAGCGCGACGGCGGCGTCGGCGGGAACGGACCGCGGCAGCGTGCTGCCGACCCCGAAGGCGTCCGGCACGAAGTACTGCCGTGGCGCGAACACCATGTCGTAGCTCAGGACGAACCCGCGGCCGAGCAGCGGCGCGCAGACGGCGAAGGCCAGCGCGGCGGACAACACGGGGAGGGCCGCCCGCCTGCCGGGTGCGTTCACGGCCCTTCCTTTCCGTTGCGCGCGCGGTTATGGTCCCTGGTCATTACCCGCCGGTAATGGGAGCCCGCCGTTGAGCGTAGACACCGAAGTCCCGGCCCGGACCGGCAACCGGCTCGCGGCGATCCTCGTCTCGCTCGCGCTCGCGGGCAACAACGCGGCCAGCTACGTGCTGAGCCTGGCGGCCGCGCGGATCCTCGCGCCCGGCGCGTTCGGGGAGCTGAGCTCGCTGCTGGCGGTGCTGGTGATCGGCGTCGTCCCGGCGATGGGCCTGCAGACGGTGGTGGCGCTGCGGGTGGCGCGCGCCCCCGGGCTCGCGCAGGGTTCGCTGTTCGCGCTCGGCCTGGTGACGAGCGCGATCGTCGCGACGACGGCGTTGACGCTGAGCCCGTTGCTGGTGCTCCTGCTGCACCTGGGCTCGCTGGCCCCGGCGCTGCTGGTGACCGCGGCGCTCGGGCCGTTGACGCTGCTGGGCGTGTTCCACGGTCTCCTGCAGGGCAGCCACCGGTTCGCCATGCTGTCCGGCCTGATCGCGCTGGAGGGCGTCGGCAAGGTCGGCGGTTCCCTGGTGGGGCTGGTGGTCTCGGGGTCCCCGACCGGGGCGCTGGCCGGAGCGGCGATCGGATCGCTGGCGGTGGTCGTGGCGGGCTGGCAGATCTGCGGCCGCCCGCGTCCCCGCTGGGCCGACCGCCACGGCGGCGAGGTGCTGCACACGGCGCAGGCGATGCTGGCACTGGTGCTGCTGGTGAACCTGGACCTGGTGCTGGCCCGCCACACGCTGCCGTCTTCGGAGGTGGGCGAGTACGCGCTGGGGGCGATCGTCACGAAGATCGCGTACTGGCTGCCGCAGGCGGTGGGGGTGCTGGTGCTGCCGCGGTTCGCCGTCTCCGACCGCCGCCGCCGGGTGCTGCCGGTGGCGCTGGCCGTGTGCGGCTGCCTGGACGCGGTGGTGCTGCTGGTGTCGCTGGTCTTCGGGCCTTCGCTGCTCGCGGTGATCGGCGGCGCGCGGTACGCGGGCAGCACCATGCCGGTGTGGCCGTTCGCGCTGGCGGGCTCGATGCTGGCGCTGGTCCAGATCCTGCTGTACGCCCGCCTGGCGGACGGCGACCGCCGCGTGACGGTGCTGATGTGGTCGGCGGTCGGCGTGGAGGCACTGCTGATCACGACGTGGCTGCACGGCTCACCCACCCAGGTGGTGACGGCGGCGGTGTGCACCGCCGGCGCGTTGGCCGCGGCCGGCGCCCTCCTCGAGCTCCGCCCCCGCAAACCGGCCTGAGCAGCCCCCGTTTTCCACGCTACCGGCAGGCACCGACACTTCCGCGACCCCGAACCCCTGTGATCCGGCCCGTATCCACCGTGATTGAAGCCGGAACTCGCGTGATCCGACCCGGAACTCGCGTGATTGAAGCCGGAACTCGCGAGTTACGGCCCCAGTCACGCGAGTTCCGGCCCCAGTCACGTGGGTTACGCGCCCAGTCACGTGGGTTACGGGGTCGAGCACGTGGGTTGCGGGGGGCTGGGGTTAGCTGGTGGGGTTGGTGGGGTTTTCCTTGCGCACGAACCAGTCCACGCACGTCGCCACCATTGCGGCCGCGGCCAGCAGGAGTGCCGCCTGGGTCACCGGGCCGTACGCCCAGTCCTGGCCGTGGCCCAGGATGCGGCCCGTCACCGATGCGCCCGCCGCCACCGCCATGCCGCCGAAGGCCAGGTACCTCGGTGCGCGCTCCGAGAACTGGCGGGCCAGCAGGCACGCGATCAGCAGCACCACCGGCAGCATCCCGCCCAGCGCGACCAGCAGCCCGATCAGCACGACCGGGGTCCAGGAGCCGCCCGGGGAGATCGTGAACCGGCGCCGGTGCGCCGGCCACGCCACGCCCACCAGCAGCGCCAGCACCGCCGCCGCGCCGACCAGGAGACTCAGCCGGTAGTGCGCGTCCGGGGTGAACGACAGCGACACCACCCCGCCCGCGCCCGCCGGGACGATCCACGCCTGCTGCCAGCCGTCCACGCGGGTGCGCGTCAGCTGCTGACCGTCCAAACTGGCCGTCCAGCCCGCGTTCGCGTTCTCCGGGACCGCCAGCACCGCCTCCGCGCCCGGCCCCACCGTCACCGACCGCGACGCCGCGCCCCAGTCACCCACCTGCACCGCGCGGTGCACCGGCGGCGACGCGGTGCCGGCCGGGCGCAGCCACAGGTCCTGGACCACGAACGACTCCGACCGGTCCGTCCGCAGCTCGTGGCCGCCCGCCGGCAGCGCGATGCCGCCCTCCGAATCCCGGCACATCCCCAGCGCGAGCGGCCGGTGCGCGGTGATGTCGGACAGCTTGCCCTGCACCGACGTCCGGTAGTCGAGCCCGTCGAGGTGGACGTTCGGCCCCGATCCGCACGGCACCGTGAACGCCGGGTCCGGCCCCGGGAGCAAGCCGTCGCTCCCGGACAGCGCCAGGCTGCCGATGCCCACCACCGAGCGTGCCGCGGGATCGTCGTCGTCGCCCGGCAGCACGACCTGCAGCTGGTCGGTGTCCAGGGGCTCGAAGGACGCGGACCCGCCCGCGTCGAGCTGCACCGACCGCGTCCCCGACCGGCCCACCAGCTCCACCTGCCGCGGCGCCCGGGCTCCGCTCGACGGCGAAACTTCGATGTGCAGCCCCGAAATCCGCTTCGGCGACGGCCACCCGAGCGTCAGCGCCGGCCGCAGATCGGTGACGTCCGGGCGCCACGTCGTGCCCGGATCGCCGTCCACGGCCGCGAACCCGGCGGCCGCCGGGTCGCCGCCCAGCTGGGACGTCGACGCCACGGTCACGCCCGGCAGCGACACCGGGTTGCGGCCGCCGCCAGCCGGCAGCACCGTGCCGCCGACCAGGTACGTCTGCTCCGCCGGGGTGCTGAACAGCCGCCGAATCCCGTCGGGTTCCTCGCCGTCGCGGGCCGCGGCGGCGTCACACCGCACGGCGGCGCCCAGCGGCAGGCACGCGTACCGGGGCTGCGGGCCGCGTGTGAAGGCGAACCCGGGCGCCGGCCCGGTCGGCAGGTCCGCGGGCACCTCCAGGGCGCGCTGCGGCTCGGTGTCCGGGATCTTCAGCTCCGCGATGCCGACGTTCCCGTCCTGCCGCCCGACCACCAGCGACAGCAGCGTGATCCGCACCGTGCGGGTGACGCCGCCGGCGACGGAGTACTCGTGCGGCCCGGCACCGCGGATCACCGGCTGCTCGACCGAGCCGTTGTCGGTGGTGATCCGGATCCGGGTGGCCGGCCAGCCCACCCGCAGGTCGTCCACCATCTCCAGGTTCACCGAGTTCACCAGCCGCGGGGTGTCCAGCTCCACCTCGAGCCACTGGCCGATCGGCCCGGTGAACGACGACGAGTGCCACGCCGTGCGCGGGTCGCCGTCGATCGCCGCGAACGGCTGGTGCGAAGGATCGGACCCGCCGAAGGCGTCGGCGAACGACGCCGCCGTCGACGCCGTCACCGAGCGGATCCCCCGGTAGGCGGCCACGGTCTGGTGCTCCTGGCCCGGGAACGGCAGCAGGTCGCCCGCCGCGCGCTGCTGGCGGTAGGCCTCGCCGGCGGTCAAGGTCTGGCTGAGGTTGTCGCGGACGCCGCCGACGTTCCGCTCGGCCCGGCGCAGGCCGTCGGTCACCAGCCGCGGGCCGCCGGGCGACCCGCCGTCGCCGGTGAGCACGGTGGGCGTCGCCGGGTCGAGCTGACCCGAGTCGATCAGGGGCAGCAGGTTCTCCGGGCCGCCGCTCACGGTGGGGACGTCCGTGGTGGACGTCGCGGTGGCCAGCGGCACCGGCTTCCCCACTTCGTAGACTTCGAGCGGGCCGAACTCCGCGGCCTTGGCGATGCCCGGCGACCCGGCCAGCCCGGCCCGCAGGGTCGCGACGGGCGGGGCCGCCGTCCGCTCGCGGTCGATGTCGTTGCGCAGCAGCAAGAACCGATATCCCGAACGGGCGAGCAGCGCGGCCAGCCCGGGGTCGCCGCGGCCGTCGGCGAGCGCCGCGTCCACGGAGTCCATCAGCCGCGTGTTCCCCTCGGACCCCAGCGGCACCTGGTTGCGGACCGCCCACGGGCTGCGCGCGATCGCCTGCGCGGGCTCGTCGACCGTGCGGCCCCAGTCGTACTCGCCGAAGCCGGTGGCCGGCAGCAGCAGCGTCCGCGCGTTCGGATCGGCCTTGGCCACGTACCCGAGAGCGTCGTACCAGTAGCCGGGCACGGCGTCCCAGCCCGGGCCGGACCGCAGGTTCAGCAGCCACGCCGGTGCCGCCATCACCAGCACCAGCAGCAGGCCCAGCGCCGGCCGCAGGAACCGGCGCGCGGACGTCACCCTGGCCGGGCTCGAGATGCCGTGCGCGAACGCCAGCATCAGCGGCAGCCGCAGCACCGGCTCGAACTTGTGCACGTTGCGCAGCGGCGCGAGCGGCCCGTCGAGCAGGTGCCGGACCTGTTCGGCCAGCGGGCTGTCGAGCGTGCCGACGTAGCCGATGGTCAGCAGGGTCAGCCCGGTCACCACACCGAGCACGAGGAACCGCCGGTCCGGCAGGCCGCGCCGGGTCAGTCCGAACAGGCCGACGCCGGCGACGAGCCCGGTCGCGAGCATCAGCACGGGGTTGTCGATCAGTGACCAGCCACCCGGCCACCACGGCGTGCCCTGCACGACGTAGGCGACCCACTGGTTGGTGCCGCGCAGCACCTCGAACAGCGACATCGGCGCGGTCGTGTTCGTCGCGGACTCGATGTAGTCCAGGAACGGCAGGCTGTATTCGCCGAGCAGCAGCAGCGGCAGGATCCACCACAGCGTCGCGCCGATGACGAAGACGAACCACCACAGCACGAGCTCGACGTGCGCCCGCGTCCAGCGCCGCGTCAGCAGCCACAGTCCCGGCAGGACGAGCGCCATCACGACCATCGCGCCGTTGACGCCGCCCATGCACAGCACGGCCAGCGCGGACAGCCCGGCGGCCCGCCGCGGCGAGCCGATCGCCCCGGCCCGCACCAGCGGCACCAGCACCCACGGCAGCAGCACCGCGGGCAGCATCTCCGCGGACAGGCCGCCGATTTCGGTCAGCATGCGCGGCGCGAGCGCGTACCCGAGCGCGCCGATCAGCCGCGTGCGCTCGGTGCCGATCTTCATCGCCCGCGCCAGCAGCAGGGCGCCGCCGAACGCGGCCGACAGCAGGACCGCGCCCCACAGCCGTTGCGCGATCCACGCGGGCACGCCGGCGGCCTGGCACAGCGCGAAGAACGGGCCCATCGGGAACAGGTAGCCGTACGCCTGGTTCTGCAGCTCCCCCGCGGTGGCCTGGGGGTTCCACAGGTGCAGGGCGCGCCCGAGGAAGGCGAGCGGGTCGACGGCGAGGTCCAGTTTGGTGTCGAACGTCGTCTTCCCCGGCATCTGCAGGAATGACAACGTGGTCAGGGCCAGCACGATCCAGGTGCTCGGGCGGCGGAGGAACGCACTCGGTGAGAACTTCCGGTCGCGCTCCGCGGGCGGGGCGCCGTCCCGGGTCCGTTCGCGGGTGCTGGTTACCATCCGGTAGATACTAAGCCGAAACCTGGCTACCATGTGCCGACGATTTTCCCCGGCCCCCGACTTCCCTGGGCAGGTGCGCCATCACGACCGAACTGAGCACGGACGGCTTCGCCGACGCGTGGACACTGGCCGAGCCGGTCAAGGGCTGGATGACGCGCGCGCAGGGCGAGGCGCTGTGGCAGGCCGCGTGCCGCCTCGAAAAGGGTGACGTCATCCTGGAAATCGGTAGCCACCAGGGCCGATCCACGATCGTCCTGGGCGCCGCCGCCCGCACGGTCGGGGCCACGGTGATCGCCGTCGACCCCTTCGTGGACGGCCGGTTGTTCGGCGGATCGCCGACGCGGCAGCTGTTCGAGCGCAACATCCGGCGGGCCGGGCTGGACGACGTCGTCGAGCTCGTCGCCGGTTACAGCACGAAACTGCGCCCTGACTGGGATCGGGCCATACAGCTGCTTTACATCGACGGCAAGCACGACTACTGGACCTACACCGACGACCTGCGCTGGTCGGCGCACCTGCCGCCGGGGGCGGAAATCCTGGTCCACGACTGTTTTTCCTCCATCGGCGTCACGCTCGGCACGATCGCGAAGGTCCTCTTCGGACGGCGGTACACCTATCTGGACCGCGCCACGTCGCTGGCGCGGTTCCGGCTGGCGCCACCGTCCACGGCAGACCGCGTGCGCCTGCTGGCGCAGCTGCCGTGGTTCGCGCGCAACGTCGGGATCAAGGTGCTGCTGCGGCTGCGCCTGCGGCCGCTGGCCCGGCTGGCCGGGCACCACAGCCCGTACGACCCCTACTGAGTCACCGGCTTCCCGACCTCGACTCTAGGGACGCACACGGGGGCGCCCGGGCTCGACAGCCGCACGCCGATGTGGTCGAACAGGCCGTCCACCGGCAGGTACAACGAGTGCAGCCCGGGCTGGAACCACACGGGTGTCCGGTCGACCAGGCCTTCACCGCCGTCGCGGGTGAAGTAGTCGATCTTCAGCAGGTGCCTGCCGAGCAGCGGGGTGTCGAGTGCCACGCTCACCGGCGTTTCGCCGATCGTGTAGCCGCAGTCCGGCACCGGCCCCGGCACGCCGCGGGACTCCGCGGCCACGCCGGTGATCAGGTGTGGGGTGCCGGTGGCGTCGAGCAGGTGCATCCGGTTCGTCGGCTGGTCGAAGTGCGTGCCGGGCACCAGGCCGGCGACCCGGGACGCCTGCGAGTCCGCGCCGAACCACTCGTGGACCACATCGGACGGCACGAACGTGTCGTAGAAGACGAGATCCGGATCCTCGGCGACGGCCGCCCGGACGTTGGCGACGTACTGTCCGGAATGGTCGAACCGCATCGCGGGGGCCAGCCGGGAAAACCCGATCGCGGAACTGGCGAGCAGAAGCACGGACACGAGTAGCGCGATCGGCCGCTCACGCGTGACTCCGGATGGCGCAACCCCTTCGGGCGTAAGGAAGGCGAACGCTCCGCACAGGGCGGCCACGAACGCCAGCTCGGCGAGGTACCTCGGGTCGTCGCCGGCGGCCGGGCCGACTTCGCGCAGCCGCGTCAACGCCAGCAGCCCGACGTCCACGGCGAACAGCAGCCCGAGCAGCGCCCACGCCCGCCAGGCCCGGCGGCCGCCCACGCGCCCGCCGGCCACCACCAGCGCCAGTGCCGCGGCGAACAGCAGGACCACGACCGCGAACGGCGACGGCGCCCAGGTCGCGCCCGGGCCGGGCCCCGACCACGGCCCGCCGGCCAGGCCGGGCAGGAAGGTGTCGCCGAGCATCCGGCCGGTCAGGTCGGCGACGGTGCCCACGGTCATCGGCGGGCCGCCTGGCGTCACCTGGCTCGACGTCAACGCGAGGTAACCCACGACGAACGCGGCGAGCAGCGCCGCGTGTCCCGCCCAGTAGCGCCACCGGTCGCGGAAGGACTGTCCGAGCAGGACGGTCACCCCGGCCAGCAGCACCGGGACCACGACGGCCTTCTCGTAGAACGCCAGCCCGAAGAGCGTCCACGCGAAGGTGCCGATCCACCACCGGCCGCCTTCGCGCAGGTAGCGGACGTGCCAGTACAGGGCGCCGGCGGCCGCAAGCACCACCGGGACGATCTGGGAACCGTAGGCCCACCACAGGGGCGGGACCAGCAGCAATGTCGAGGCCGTGAACACGGTGAACGGCACCAGGATCGCCCAGCGACGGCCGAAACAGCGCACCAGCAGGCACCAGAACAGCACGGTCGCCACGGCCCGCATCAGCAGCAGCGGCGCCACCATCAGCGGGAAGTTCAGCGGCGCCCACCACGTCATCACGGCCGCGAGGAAGAACCCGCCGGGCATCAGGTGCCCGTGGTAGTCCTGGAAGAGGTAGCCGAGGTCGAACGGCCCGGCGAAGGCGGCCCGGTAGGTCATGACGAAGTCGTCCTGGGCGAAGTTCCCGTGCAGCGCCGCCCAGGTGTGGAAGGCGAACGGCACCGCGCCGGCGACGAACGCGGCGAGGACCAGCGCGGACGGTCTTCGGGTCACCCGGGGCGCGGGTTTTTCGATCTGCACCCACCCCTGCTTTGGGGGGTCCAGGGGGGCTTGCCCCCCGGCTGGGGCTTGGGGCTCGGCCCCATAAGACATAGCGTCCTCACTTCTTGCAGGCGGGCGGCTGGCACATGAGCTTGCTCAGTGCCTGGTAGAAGACATCGGAGATCTTGCGCGGGTCGGGCGTGGTGAAGGACTCGCCGCCGGTCGCCGCCGAGACCTGCCGCAGCTCGCTCGCGTCGATGTCCGGGCCGATGCCGATCCCGATCACGGGCAGCGGTTTCCGCGGGTCCTGCAGCCGGCCGAGCTCGGCGAGCAGGCCGGGCAGCCCGATCGAGTCGTCGTCCTCGTTGCGGCCGTCGGTGAGCACGACGACGAGGTTGATCCGGCCGAGCTGCCAGCTCTGCCGGGCGTTCTGGTACGCGGCGAGGATCGAGTCGTACAGCCCGGTCGCGCCGCCGGGCTTCGGCTTGACCGCCTGCAGCGTCGCCACCCCGCCCGCGGCGAGCTGCTGGGCGATCGACCGCATCGGCAGCAGTTCCTTGTAGTCCTTGTTGCCGTCCAGCTTGGTCGAGAACAGCCAGAGGCCGATCTCGCTGGTCGGCTTGAACAGCCCGAGCCCCTGCGTCGCGGCTTCGAGCGTCAGCGACATCCGGCTGCGGCCGGTGCCGGGCACGGTCGCGGCCATCGAGCCGGAGACGTCGAGCAGGACCTGGACGCGGGCGCTGAGGTTCGCCCCGGCCCACGCCTGGAGCACGCCGTACATCGCTTCGGGCGTGGGCGGCCCGGCCGGGCGCGGTGCGGCGTTCGTGCGGGTGTCGCGCGGCCGGTCGCCGAGCAGCTGCCCGGACGGCGTCCGGAACCCGCCGTCCGCGAACGCCTTGGTGGCGGTCTGGTCGAGCAGCAGCCGCAGGAACCGCTCGGCCGCCGAGCGCGACGCCTCCGAAGCCCGCGGCAGCACGACGTACGGGTAGTCGAAGCTCGGCACGCCGGCGGCGGGGTAGGCGGCGACGAGCTTGCGGGCCAGCACTGACTGCTCCGACGCCGGCCACGCGGTGAACGGCTGCTTCACCGCCGAAAGCCTGCGGATCTCCTCGGTGAAGGCGGCGGCCGGGTCGGGCGCGTCCTTGGTCACCTGCTGCAGGCCGATCAGCGCGCCGATGGCGGCCGGGTCCCGGCCCGGGTCGGGCAGCCCGACGAGGCTCCCCGCGAGCACGTCCGACCACGACGGCGACTTCCCCGGCCAGCCGGCCTTCTTCGCGACGTCGTCGGTCAGCGCCAGCACCACCGGCGAGCTCGCCACCGGCTGGCCGGACTCGGGGAGGTTCCACGCGCCGCCGTCGCGGGCCTGCAGCAGCCAGGTGCTCGACTCCGGCACCCAGACGTCGGGGCCGTTCGCGCCGTTGGCCTCCAGCGCCGTCGCGGTGGCCGTCGACGGGCTCGCGGTGACCTCGACGGAGTAGCAGTCCTCCTCCGGGACGGTCCGGGCGAGCTCGGTCAGCACCGGCGCGATGTCCGGCGCGGCCGTGAGGCGCACCGGGGTGGTGCTGTCGCAGCCGCCGCCGGCCAGCCGGTTCTTCAGGTAGTCGAACCCGGCCCATGCGAGCAGCGCGACCACGAGCAGCGCGCTCAGGACGACGACCCGAGCGTCGATCCGCCGGGCCCGCGCCGGGTGTGCCGCCAATGCACGTCCTTCCCTCGTGAGGTGCTGGCAGCTTGCCAGCCGGGTGAGCGGGAAGCCAGTACCGGAAGCAGAACGTCACCATCGGCGCGTGAGCCGGCGGTGAAGGGCGGCCCGGGTGCGGCCGTTTTGGTGATTCGCCCTGCGGTGTCGCGCTCTCCCACCGGCGCTACGACCTGCCGGGCGCGGGGCGGGCCGACATCGACTACAGCGCGGCCGAGCCGTTCGGGATCGACATCGTCGGGTAGGCCTCACTCGGGCGGCAGCGCGCGGCACAGCGCGTCGAGAGCCGCCGGGTAAGCGTGTTCCGGTGGCGTCGCGTAGCCGACGACCAGGCCGTCCATTGTGGACATCGTGCTGTCCGGGTGCCGGAAGGCGGCCAGGCCGTCCAGTGCCAGTCCCTGCCAGGCCGCGGCCTTCAGCGCGGCCTTCTCGGTGCCCGGCGGGAGCCGCAGGACGGCGTGCAGGCCCGCGGCGATGCCCGTCGGTGTCACGTGCGGGGCCCGCTCGGCGAGCGCCGTCACGAGCTGGTCGCGGCGGCGGCGGTAGCGCTGGCGCATGCGGCGGATGTGCCGGTCGTACGCGCCCGACGTCAGGAACTCGGCCAGGGTGAGCTGGTCGAGCACGCCCGCCCAGGCCTCGCGCTCGCCCTTCACCGCCAGCACCGGGTCCACGAGGTGCCCGGGCAGCACCAGCCAGCCCAGGCGCACCGCGGGCGAGAGGCTCTTGCTGACCGAACCGGCGTAGACGACGTGCTCCGGGTCGAGGCCCTGGACCGCGCCGACCGGCTTGCGGTCGTAGCGGAATTCGCCGTCGTAGTCGTCCTCGATGAGCACGCCGCCGGTCGCGCGGACGTGCCCGATGACCGCGGTGCGGCGGTCGTGGTGCAGCGGGCCGCCGGTCGGGAACTGGTGCGCGGGCGTCAGCAGCACCGCCGGGACGTCGAGGTCTTCGACGCGCGCGCCGTGCTCGTCCAGGCCCAGGGGGATCGTCTTCACGCCGGCGGCGGCGAAGATCGACCGGTGGAACGCGAGGCCGTAGGACTCGACGGCGAGCGGTCCCCGCAGCACGGCCGGGAACAGCAGCCGCAGGGCGTGGGCGAAGCCCGAGCACACGACGATCCGCTCCGGTGACGTCCGCACGCCACGGGCCCGCGCGAGGTACTGGGCAAGGGCTTCCCGCAGCTCCGGGCGGCCGCGCGGGTCACCGGGGCCGAAGGCGTCGTGCGGGGCCACGTTCAGCGCGCGGCGCGCGGCGGCGAGCCATTCGGCGCGCGGGAACGAGGTCGCGTCCGGCTGGCCCTGCCGGAGGTGGTACGCCGGTTTCGGAGCCGTCGGCTTCCGGGCCGGTGCCCGGACCGGCTCGAGGGGTTCGGCGCGCTCGGCGACGCGGGTGCCGGAGCCCTGCACGGCGGTGAGCCAGCCTTCGGCGACCAGCTCGGCGTAGGCGTCGGCGACGGTGTTGCGGGCCAGGCCGAGGTCGGCGGCCAGCGACCGGTAGGGCGGCAGCCGGGTGCCCGGGGCGAGCCGCCCGGCGCGGACGGCGTCCCGCAGGGCGGTGATGAGCGCGGCGCGCTTGCCGCCCGGTCCGGTCAGCTCCAGGTGCAGGTCGGCGCCGAGCCGCTCCCCCGAATTGACCCATTCTTTTGCCACGGAAATGCACCCTACACACGGGTCAACCACGCCCTAGATTTCTGGTCATGACGAACTCCCGCCTCAACTTCGCCAAGACCGCACCGAAGGCCTTCAAGGCCCTGATCGGCTTCGACGCCGCCGCCCGCGCCGGGCTCGACCCCGCGCTGGTCGAACTGGTCCAGATCCGCGCGTCGCAGCTCAACCGCTGCGCCTACTGCCTGCACATGCACACCTCGGACGCCCGCAAGGCCGGCGAAAGCGAGGAGCGGCTGCACATGGTCGCCGTGTGGCACGAGGCCGGTCACTTCTTCAGCGAGAAGGAGCGGGCCGCGCTGGCGCTGACCGAAGCGGTCACCCTGGTCTCGGGTGGCGTCC
This sequence comes from Amycolatopsis sp. NPDC058278, assembly GCF_042881395.1. Taxonomy (NCBI): domain Bacteria; kingdom Bacillati; phylum Actinomycetota; class Actinomycetes; order Pseudonocardiales; family Pseudonocardiaceae; genus Amycolatopsis; species Amycolatopsis sp. NPDC058278. The sequence continues at coordinate 72,304 of NZ_JBHVXZ010000044.1, forward strand.
CCGACGACGTCTACGCCGGGGCGCTCGAGCAGTTCGGCGAGGAAGAACTGGCCCGGCTGCTCGCGCTGATCTTCACGATCAACACGTGGAACCGCATCGCCATCACGACGGCGAAGGTGCCGGGAACGGACGAGCGAGCGGCCCGGTGACCCGCCGCCCGGGCGCGGTGCCGGCCCTGCCGGCGTTCGCGCGGCCGTGACCTGGGGTTCGGCGCCCAGAGCCGGCAGTGGGCGGTGAGCGCCTACGCCGTGGCCGTCGGCGGGGCGCTCCTGCCGGGCGGCGCGCTGCTCTTCCCGGCGACGCTGAAGCTGGTCAGCACCGCGTTCGCGGCCGGTCGCCAACGCAACCGCGCGTTCTCGGTGTGGGATACGCGGGCGGCAGCGGCATGATCCTCGGCTCGCTGCTGGGCGGGGTGCTGACGCAGGCGTCCGGCTGGGCGGCGGTGTTCTTCGTGAACGTCCCGCCGGCCGCGGCCGCCGCCGCGCTCGCTTTCCCTTTGCCGGCCAGGGATCCCGCCCCGGAGCCCGGCCGCCGGTTCGACCTGCCTCGGCACGGGCGCGCTGGTGGCGTTCCTCGTCGTGCTGGGTTCGGGCCAGGTCGCGGGGTACACGCTGATGTTCGGCGCGGCGGCGGCCGGGATCCCGGCCGCGGACCAGGGGTGGCCTCCGGCGTGGCGTCGACGGCCCCGCAGATCGGCGGCTCGGTGGGGCTGGCGGTGTTCGTGGCGGTGGCCAACGCGAGCACCCACAGGCAGTCGGGCGAGGCACTGCGAGTGGCCACAGTGGACGGTCTACGCACGGCGGTGCTGCTGGCGGCAGCGGGGATCGCGCTGACGGCGGTGGCGGCCCTGCGCTTCCGCGGCCAAGGGCAGGCGGTGGCGGTCCCGGCATGAACACCGCTACAGCTCCAACGGCGGGAAGTCCGTCGCCGCGTTCGCCGGAAGCTCGGCCATGATCGAAGTGATCAGGGCGATCGAGACGACGGTCGCGGCCCCACGGCGAAAACGCGCGCGGCAAGGTCGGGTCAATTCGGTACAAGCCCGGCTCCCGGCGGAAATCACCGGGGAAGTAACCGACAGGACAAGCAGTGCGTCATCCCCGGAACGAACCGCGAGTCCCGGCGGCGGCGCGCTCAGCGCAGGGTTTCCGCCAGCACCTCGCGGTGCGTCCGCTTCGCCGCGAGGTACTTCTCCCGGCCGGCTTCGGTGATGGTGACGAAGATGCCGCGCCGGTCCACTTCGCACAGCGCGCGCTCGACCAAGCCCTCCTTTTCCAGGCGGGCCACCAGCCGGGACGTGGCGCTCTGGCTGAGGTGGATCGCGCCGGTGAGGTCGGCCGCGCGGCACTTGAAGTCGCAGGTCGCGAGCCGCTCGAGGGCCTCGAACTCGTTCGCGCCGATGCCGTGGCGCTCCTGCAGCCGGCACTCCAGCGTGCCGAACACGGCCGAGTAGCGGGCCAGCAGCTCGTGCCACTCCTGGACCAGTTGTTTCTCGGCGACGTCGCTCACGGCGACCAACTTAGCATGCACGGACATCAGATGCAAACACATTAAATGCTTGGACATTAGATGCGTGTGCATGTAATGTCGCCGCCATGAGTTCTTCCGTGTCCTTGTCCACCACCTCGACCCGGTGGGACGCACGTCTCTGGGGTGTCCTGCTCACCGTCTCGATCGTCATCGGCCTCGACGCGCTCGACGTGTCGATGGTCGGGGTCGCGCTCCCGGCCATCCAGGCCGACCTCGGCCTGTCCACCAACGCGCTGCAATGGGTCGTCAGCGGTTACGTGCTCGGCTACGGCGGGCTGCTGCTGCTCGGCGGCCGCACCGCCGACCTGCTCGGCCGCCGCCGCGTGTTCCTCGTCGCCGTCGCGATCTTCGCACTGGCCTCGCTGCTCGGCGGCCTCGTCGACGACGGCGCGCTGCTCATCGCCAGCCGGTTCATCAAGGGCCTGGCCGCCGCGTTCACGGCGCCGGCCGCGTTGTCCATCGTCACCACGACGTTCCAGGAAGGCCCGGCCCGCAACAAGGCGATCGGCATCTTCGCCGTGTTCGGCGCGAGCGGCTACTCGGCCGGGCTCGTGTTCTCCGGCCTGCTGACCGAGGTCGGCTGGCGCTGGACGTTCCTGCTGCCCGCGCCGATCGCCCTGGTGGCGCTGGTGGCGGCGTGGAAGCTGATCCCGTCGTACCGCGCCGAAGCCGGCGGCGGCTACGACTTCCCGGGCGCCATCACCGGCGCGGCCGGTTCACTGCTGCTGGTGTTCGGCGTAGTCGAGGCGCCGGAGGTCGGCTGGGCCGCCCCGCGCACGCTGATCACGTTCGCCGTCGCGCTGGCGCTGCTGGTGACGTTCGTGGTCATCGAGAAGCGCAGCCGCCACCCGTTGCTGCGGCTCGGGATCCTGCGTTCGGGCCCGCTGGCCCGGGCCAACCTCGGCGGCGCGCTGTTCTTCGGCGCGTACATCGGGTTCCAGTTCGTCGTGATGCTGTACCTGCAGCGGGTGCTGGGCTGGTCCGCGCTGCAGACCGCGCTGGGCTTCCTGCCGGCGGCGCTGATCGTGGCGTTCGGTTCCCCGCGCATCGAGCCGCTGATCGACCGGCTCGGCACGCCGCGCACGATCTTCGCGGGCGTGGTCGCGCACGTCATCGGCTACGCGCTGTTCCTGCGCATCGACGAGCACTCGGGTTACGCGGGCAGCGTGCTGCCGAGCATGATCCTGCTGGGCATCGGCTTCACGCTGGCGTTCTCGTCGCTCAACATCCAGGCCACCGCGGGCATCGCGGACGACGAGCAGGGCCTGGCCGGCGGCCTGCTGAACACGTCGCTGCAGGTCGGCGGGGCGATCGGCCTGGCGGTGGTGACGGCGGTCCTGACCGCCAACGGCGGCCGCGAGGCATCACCGGCGGCGCTGCTGACCGGGCTCACGCCGGCGTTGAGCGTGGTCACGGGGATCGCGGTGCTGGGCCTGCTGGTCGCGATCAGCGGCCTGGCCGCCCGCAAGAAGCCCGTGGCGGAACCCGTCGAGAAGCCGGTCGAGGAAGCCGACCTGCTGGCTCTCGCCGACTGAGCCGCGGCCGTGACGCGGGAACCACCACC
>NZ_JBHVXZ010000045.1:0-74626 GCF_042881395.1 Amycolatopsis sp. NPDC058278
TGCCCCTTTGTTTGTTGTTGTCCCCCCGGGTGCTGCTGCTCTCCTGTGTTTGGGGGGGCGGGGGGCCGCCCGCCCGCCGCCGCCCCCCCGCGGCGATCGGGACGTCGACGGCCAGGCCACTTGCAGCCGCGCTTCGCTGAGCCCGTCCAGCTCGCGGTAGGCGATGCCTTCGCGGGGGTAGCGGCGGGCCACCGATCGCGGCAGGAACGTCACCGCACGGCCGAGTTCGACCAGCCGCAGCGCCTCGGCGAGGTCCTTCGCCGCCCGCCCGGCGGTGGCGGGCGGCGGATCGGTCAGCCGGGCGAGGGTCCCGGGGTCGCGGGCGCGGTAGTAGGCGTCGAGGCGCTCGTCGACGCCGGGCCACGTGACGGCCGGGAGGGCGAGGACTGCCGCCAGCGTCGTCGCTTCCCGGCCACGCGGCTGAGCGGCGACGCGCGGTTCGGCGTGGACCTGCTCGACGTCGAGCCCGGTGCGGTCGAAGGGCGCGGCCACGAGCGCGACGTCACCGCGACCGTCGCGGAGCATGCCTGCGGCCTCGTCGCCCGTGGTCGCGAAGAGCAACTGGACGGGTTCGCCGAGTCCTTCGAGGATCCCGGGCAGAAGGCCGGCGTCACCGTCCGGTTTGGACACGACGACCAGCGACCCGGCCCGCCGGGCCCGTCGCCGCGCGGCTCGGGCGGCGTCGACGGCGGTACGAGCGTCGGGCAGCATCGCCTCACCTTCGGGGGTCAGGGCGACGCGGCGGGTGGTGCGTGCGAAGAGCGTCACGCCGAGCGCGCGTTCGAGCCCGCCGACGGCCCGCGAGAGCGTCGGCTGGCTGACCCCCAGCCGGTCGGCGGCGCGGCCGAAGTGCAGCTCCTCGGCGACCGCGACGAAAGCCTCGAACCCATTCATACGCCTTCAGCATAAATGGCGTATTTCCGTTCGGGCCAGGACGCTGGTTGCCTGGGCGCCATGACCACCATCGATGTCATCCGCCGCTACCTGGACGCCTTCAACCGCGGCGACCTCGACGCGTTCGACGAGCTGATCGACCCCGAGTACGTCAACCACAGCCCGAGCCTGCCGGACCTGCCACGCGGGCCGGCGGGGCTGAAGCCCATCGTGGAGGACCTGCGGCGGCAGGCGCCGGACCTGCGCTTCGAGGAGATCCACCTGCTGGCGGACGGGGACTTCGTGGCCGCGCACCTGCTGGTCCACGGCTTCGGCCCGGAACCGGCGCGGCAGATGCAGATCGAGCGGCTGCGCAACGGCCGGATCGTGGAGCACTGGCGGGTCACGGCCTGAGCGGGAGGACGGCGGCGACCTCGTCCCCCTCGGTGGTGAGGTTGGCGCCGATCCCGCCCAGCAGTGCCCGCGCGCCGCGGTTGTCGGCGGTCGTGGAGGCGATGAAGCTCGCCGCGCCGGTCGCGCGGGCCTCGGCCAGCAGCAACGCCGTCACCTGCTTGCCGATCCCCCGGCCGCGGGCGGCCCTGCTCAGCCAGATGCCCGCCTCGACTGCCTCGCCGTGGCGCTCCAGGCGGGCCGCGCCGACCGCGGTTCCGTCGACGTCGATCACCCAGGTGCGTTCCACCGCCGTCGCCGGGTTCAGCGAGCGGGCGCGGTGGAACGCCAGGAACGCGGCGCGGCGCACGGAAGTCCAGCCCGGTGGCCCCTCGACCGGGGGCATCACTTCCCGAGGATCGGCTCCGGCCTCGGCAGCTTCGAGAAGCCGCGCCAAGGCGGCCTCGTCCAGCGGCGTCAGGCGGGTCACGCTCGCAGTTTCGCGTCGATCCGCGTGCGGCGCGAGCGCATTTCGCCGAAGGCCCTCCGCCCCGCGACCGGCGTGGGTTCCGGCTACCGGCGGACCTCCGCCAGCTTCACCGGACGCCGTTCCCTCCTCGACACCTCGCAGGCCTCGGCGATGTAGAACGCCTCCAACGCGTCCGCCGCCCCACAGGGCGAAGGTGCCCGGCCCGCGACGACGTCCAGGAACGCTCGCAGTTCTGTCGTGTACGCCGGGCGGAAGCGCTCCATGAAGCCCGGGTACGCCGGGCCCGGCAGCGGGGCCACCCCCGGCTCCACCGACCGCAGCGGGGCCCGGTCGTCCAGGCCGACCACCACGCCCGACACCGAACCCAGCACGTCGAGGCGCACGTCGTACCCCGCGCCGTTGTAGCGGGTCAGCGACACCGTCGCCAGCGTGCCGTCGTCCAGGGTCAGCGTCGCCGCCGCCGTGTCGACGTCGCCCGCGTCGCGGAAGAACTGCTCGCCGCGGTTCGCGCCGATCGCGTACACCTCGTCGACCTCGCGGCCGCTCACCCAGCGGATGATGTCGAAGTCGTGCACGCCGCAGTCGCGGAACAAGCCGCCCGAGTGGGCCACGTACTCCGCCGGCGGGGGCGCCGGGTCGAACGTCGTCGCGCGCAAGGTGTGCAGCCGGCCCAGCTCGCCGGACGCGACCGCCGCCCGGGCCGCCGCGTAGCCCGCGTCGAAGCGGCGCTGGAAGCCGATCTGGACCGCGACGTCCGAGGCGCCGATGCGGTCGATCACCGCCAGGGTGCCCGGGATGTCCGCGGCCACCGGCTTCTCGCAGAACACCGGGAGGCCCGCGTCGACCGCCGCGATGATCAGGCCGGGGTGCGCGTCCGTGGCCGCCGTGACGACCAATCCGTCGAGACCCGCGGCGAACAGCTCGTCGAGGGACACCGATTCGACGCCGAGCTTCGCGGCGGCGGAAGCGGCACGCGCGGTGTCGACATCGGCCACGACGACCGATTCGACCTCCTCGAAGCCCTTCAGCGTCTCCGCGTGCGCGGTACCGATCCGGCCGGTGCCCGCCAATCCCAACCTCATCGTGGTGCTCCTCCTGTCGCAGACTGTGCTGATGGTTTCCGATCCGGCCACAGCCACGGCCGAATGACTTCGCAGCAACGATTACGTGCCGCTCGGAGGTCGGCCTGCTTTGGGCCGGATCAGAAACTCGGCGGTGGTCGCCCGGACCACCAAGGACGGGTGCAGCAGGTGCCGGACCGGCTCCGTGCGCTCCCCGCGGACGCGCTCGATCAGCGCTTCGAAGGCCAGCCGCCCCATCTCGGTGCGTGGCTGGTCCACTGTGGTCAGTGAGAGGTGCCGCAGCGCGGCCAAGGACGTGTTGTCGTAGCCGACGACCGAGACGTCCTCGGGCACCCGCAGCCCGGCTTCCTCCAGCGCCGAGATCGCCCCGACGGCGTTGAAGTCGTTGCCCGCCACCAGCCCGGTCGGCAGGTCGAGCCGCGAGTACGTCGCCAGCAGTTCGCGCACCGCCTTCTCGCCGCCGGTGTCGGTGTGCTCGCTGCGGACGACGATCGGCTCCAGCCCGTGCCGCCGCATCGCCGACTGGAACCCGCGGCGCCGCTGGGCCGCCCCGGCCGCACCCCCGCCGTCCAGGTGGGCGATGCGCCGGTGCCCGAGGCGGACGAGGTGGTCGACGGCTAGCGCGGACCCGGCCTCGCCGTCGTCGTTCACCGTGTCCACCGTGGCCGAGCGGATCGTCCGCGAGACCAGCACGACCGGGCACTGCTTGGCCGCGATCCGGATCGACGCCGCCGGAACGACCGGCGAAAGCAGGATGATCCCCGCCGGGCGGAAGGAAAGCAGGTTGTGCAGGGCGTTCCACTCGCGGGTGGGACTGCGGCCGCCCGTGTTGAGGATCAGGTCGAAGCCCGCGGCCTGTGCGGCGGCGTCGAGCCCCTCGACGACGTCGGCGAAGAAGGCGTTGCGCAGGTCGTTGACCATCACGCCGAGCACGGTGGACGTCCGGCTGGCCAGGGACCGCGCCATCACGTGCGGCTGGTAGCCGAGTTCTTCGGCCGCGCGCAGCACCGCCGCGCGCCGCGCGTCGGACACCTTGGGTGAATTCCGCATCACCAGGGAGACCAGTGCGCGGGAAACTCCGGCCCGTTCCGCGACGTCCTCCATGGTCGGACGCGCCATGCGCACCTCCCCTGATCTCGGAAAACTCAGCCTTGACTTGCTGTGACGGACGCTACAAGATTAGAGCGCTCTAATCAATAGAGCGCTCCAACGGACCGACGGAGGCCCCCTGTGACAGCGACGATCCGCGTGGCCGCCGCCCCGATCTCCTGGGGCGTCTGCGAAGTCCCGGGCTGGGGCCGGGTGCTGGACGCGGCGACCGTGCTCGGCGAGATGGCGGCGCTCGGTGTCCAGGCCACCGAGCTGGGCCCGCCCGGGTACCTCCCGCGCGACCCCGCCGAGCTGCGGGAGCTGCTGGCCGGCTACGACCTGACACTCGTCGGCGGCTTCCTCGCGGTCGTCCTCCACGAAAACCAGGAGAATGCTCTCAAGGAAGCGGAAGAATCCGCCGCGCTCTTCGCCGCCTGCGGGGGTGACGTCCTCGTCCTCGCCGCCGCGACCGGCCTCGACGGCTACGACGACCGCCCGCGGCTCACCGACACCGAATGGGCGACCCTCGTCGACACTGCGGGCAAGATCCGGGACATCGCGGCGGCCCACGGCCTGCGCACGGTGCTGCACCCGCACGTCGGGACGCACGTGGAGCAGCAGGCCGAGGTCGAGCGCTTCCTCGCCGACTCCGAGCTCGGGTTGTGCCTCGACACCGGGCACCTGATGATCGGCGGGACGGATCCGGTGGAGCTGGCGAAGCGGTATCCCGAACGGGTGGGGCACGTGCATCTCAAGGACGTCCGGGAAGACCTGGCGGCCGAGGTCCGCGCGGGCCGGCTCGCCTACACCGACGCGGTCGGGCGGGGCATGTACACCCCGCTCGGCGAGGGCGACGTGGACGTGGCCGCCATGGTGCGCTCCGTCCAGGCCGCCGGCTACGACGGCTGGTACGTCCTCGAACAGGACACCGCCCTCGGTGACGCGAGCCCCGACGACGTACCCCGGCGGGACACCGAGCGCAGCCTGGCCCACCTCGCGAAGATCACCGACTCCCTCTAGAAACCTGGTCCCAAAGGAGTGACTGTGTTTTCCTTCAAGAAGCTGGCCGGCGTGGCGGCGATCGCCGCCGCCGGGCTGGTCCTCTCCGCCTGCAGCGGCCCGACGGCCGACAACTCGAACACCAGTGCCAGCGGCAGCCCGTCGGCCGCGGCGCCCGGCACGGGTGGCCCGCTGAAGGTCGCCGTGGTCACCCACGGCAGCGCCGGCGACGCCTTCTGGAACGTCGTGAAGAACGGCGCCGAGCAGGCGGCCAAGGACCTCAACGTCGGTGTCGACTACTTCTCCGACGGCGACCCCGGCAACCAGGCCCGGCTGATCGACAACGCGGTCGCGCAGAAGGTCGGCGGCCTGGTCGTCTCGATGGCCAACCCGCAGGCGCTGCAGACGTCGATCCAGAACGCGGTGAAGGCCGGCATCCCGGTCGTCACCATCAACTCCGGCGAGGACTTCAGCGCCCAGTTCGGCGCGATCGCGCACGTCGGGCAGAGCGAAGGCCTCGCGGGCCAGGGCGCCGGCCAGCGGCTCAAGGCGGCCGGCAAGACCAAGCTGCTGTGCGTCATCCACGAGGCCGGCAACATCGGCCAGAACCAGCGCTGCGACGGCGCGAAGCAGTCCTTCGGCAACGTCACGACGCTGCAGGTCGACATCTCCAACCCGACCGACGCGCAGGCCCGGATCCGCGGCGCACTGCAGTCCGACCCGTCGATCGACGCCGTGCTGGCGCTGAACTCGCAGGTCGCGGCCCGCGCCGTCGCCGCGGCGAAGGAAGCGAGCTCCAAGGCCCAGGTGGCCACCTTCGACCTGAACGCCGACGTCGTCGCGGCCATCAAGGACGGCAGCATCCTCTTCGCCGTCGACCAGCAGCAGTACGAGCAGGGTTACCTGCCGATCGTGTTCCTGAAGCTGTACAAGGAGAACGGCAACACCATCGGCGGCGGCAAGCCGGTCCAGACCGGCCCGGGCTTCGTCGACAAGACCAACATCGACACGATCGCCCCGTACGCGCAGCGCGGCACGCGATGACCGCAGCGTCTTCTGGGGCCGAGCCCCAGACCCCGGCCGGGGGCCAAGCCCCCCTGGACCCCCCAACGGCCGGTGGGATCCAGGCCCAACCCGACGAGCGCGTCGCCAAGAAGAGCCTGACCGACCGATTGGTGGTCCGGCCCGAGATCGGCGCGCTCCTCGGCGCGGTGCTGGTGTTCGTCTTCTTCTCCGTCGTCACCGGCCAGTTCCTCAGCCCGCTGGGCGTGGCGACCTGGCTCGACGACTCCTCGACCCTGGGCATCATGGCCGTCGTGGTCGCGCTGCTCATGGTCGGCGGCGAGTTCGACCTGTCCGCGGGGGTGATGACCGCGTCGACGTCGCTGGTCACGGCGATCCTGGCGACGCAGGCGGGCTGGAACGTCTGGCTCGCGCTGGCCGCGTCACTGGTCTTCGCGCTCGGTGTCGGCGCGTTCAACGGGTGGCTGGTGATGAAGACCGGGCTGCCCAGCTTCATCGTCACGTTGGGGTCGTTCCTGGCCCTGCAGGGGCTCAACCTCGGCGTGACGCGGCTGGTCACCAACACCGTCCAGGTGTCGGGCATGCGCTCGACCAGCGGCTACGAGTCGGCGGGCGGGCTGTTCGCGTCCACGTTCGACATCGGCGGCACGGAGTTCCAGTCCTCGATCGTCTGGTGGATCGTCGTCACGGCGATCGCCGCGTGGCTGCTGGTGCGGACCCGGTTCGGCAACTGGATCTTCGCGGTCGGCGGGTCGCAGGTGTCGGCCCGCTCGGTCGGGGTGCCGGTGGTGCGCACGAAGATCCTGCTGTTCATGGGCACCGCGCTCGGCGCGTGGCTGGTCGGCTCGATCAACATCCTGCGCTTCGCCAGCGTGCAGGCGAACCAGGGCATCGGGCTGGAGTTCCAGTACATCATCGCCGCGGTGATCGGCGGCTGCCTGCTCACCGGCGGGTTCGGCTCGGCGGTGGGCGCGGCGATCGGCGCGCTGATCTTCGGCATGGCGCGCCAGGGCATCGTGTTCGCGCAGTGGAACAGCGACTGGTTCATGCTGTTCCTCGGCGTCATGCTGCTGGCCGCGGTCCTGGTCAACAACGCCTTCCGGCGCCGCGCGGAGAGGGTACGCCGATGAGCTTGCTGGAAGTGAAGGACATCGGGAAGACCTACGGCAGCGTGATCGCGCTGCGCGATGTGTCCACTGTGGTCAACGCGGGCGAGGTGACCTGCGTGCTCGGCGACAACGGCGCGGGGAAGTCGACGCTGATCAAGATCCTGGCCGGGGTGCACCAGCACGACCGGGGCGAATTCCTCGTCGAGGGCGAGCCCGTGCGGTTCTCGTCGCCGCGAGAGGCACTCGATCGCGGCATCGCGACCGTCTACCAGGACCTCGCCGTGGTGCCGCTGATGAGCGTCTGGCGGAACTTCTTCCTCGGCTCCGAGCCGACGACCGGGTTCGGCCCGTTCAAGATGCTGGACCGGAAGAAGGGCCGCGAGACGACGAAGAAGGCGTTGTCCGACATGGGCATCGACCTGCGGGACGTCGAGCAGCCGGTGGGGACGCTCTCGGGCGGTGAGCGCCAGTGCGTCGCGATTGCGCGGGCGGTGTACTTCGGCGCGAAGGTGCTGATCCTGGACGAGCCGACGGCCGCGTTGGGCGTCAAGCAGGCCGGAGTCGTGCTGAAGTACGTCGCCCAGGCCCGTGACCGCGGGCTCGGCGTCGTGCTGATCACGCACAACCCGCACCACGCCTACCCCGTCGCCGACCGGTTCCTGCTGCTCAAGCGCGGTGCCGCGCTCGGGCACTACGAGAAGTCCGAGATCGACATCGGCGAGCTCACCCGGCAGATGGCGGGCGGAGCCGAGCTGGAAGCCCTCGAACACGAGCTGCGGCAGGTGGAGAAGGCGTGAGTCTCGAAGCGCTGACGATCGGCCGGGTGGGCGTCGACCTCTACCCCGAGCAGAGCGGCGTGCCCCTGGCCGAGGTCAGCACGTTCGCCAAGTCGCTCGGCGGGACCGCGACCAACGTCGCGGTCGCCGCCGCGCGGCTCGGCCGGCGCACGGCGGTGCTCACCAAGGTCGGCCCGGACGGCTTCGGCGACTACGTCCGGCAGGCACTGGAAGGCTTCGGCGTGTCTTCGGCGCACGTCGGTACGTCGCCACACCTCCAGACGCCGGTGGTGTTCTGCGAGCTGAACCCGCCCGCGGACCCGCCGCTGCTGTTCTACCGCTCCCCCATCGCGCCCGACCTCACGCTCACCGACGACGACGTGCCGTGGGACGTCGTCGAGTCGGTGCCGCTGCTGTGGGTGACCGGCACCGGCGTCTCCGCGGAACCGGCGCGGGCGACCCAGCGGAAGATCCTCGAAGCCCGGGGCCGCCGGGAACACACCGTCCTGGACCTGGACTACCGGCCGATGTTCTGGCCTGACGTCGCCGGCGCGCGAACCGAGATCGGCGGGATGCTCGACCACGTCACGGTCGCGGTCGGGAACCGCGCCGAGGTGGAGGTCGCCGTCGGCACCGCGGACCCGGACACCGCCGCGGACCGGATGCTGGACCGGGGGCTGCGCCTGGCGGTGATCAAGAAGGGCGCCGAAGGAGTCCTCGTGGCGACTCCGGACGGCCGCTGGACCGTGTCGCCGCAGCGGGTCGAGGTCGTCTGCGGGCTCGGCGCGGGCGACGGCTTCGGCGGGGCGCTGATCCACGGGCTCCTGTCGGGCTGGGACCCGGTGCGGATCGCGGAGTACGCGAACGCGGCGGGCGCGCTCGTCGCGTCCCGGCTGGCCTGCGCCGACGCCATGCCGACCGCCGGGGAGATCGAGGAGCTGCTGTGATGCTCTCCGACGAGCGCCGGACGGAGCTCCTGCACACCCGCGCCACGAACCCGGGCGCGGTCGTGGGCCACACCCAGCTCGGCGGAAACGCCAGGGCTGCTGTCGAAGCCGCCGCAAAGACACTGGAGGCCGCGAAGTGAGCAAGCTGCACCGTCCACTCGGGACACTGTCCGACGACGCCGACCCGGTCCGGCTGACCCCGGACACCGCGGGGTGGCGGTACTCCGGGCTGCGGGTGCTCTCGCTGGCCCCCGGCGAAGTGCGGATCCTGCACACCGGCGAGTTCGAGGCCTTCGTGCTGCCGCTTTCCGGTTCCGCGACCGTCCGGGTGGACGGCGAGGCCTTCGAGCTGGCCGGGCGGTCTTCGGTCTTCACCCGGGTGACGGACTTCGCGTACGTACCCCGGGAGGCCGAAGTCGAGTTGTCGACAAAGGACGGTCTCGAGGTCGCGCTGCCGATGGCGCGCTGCACCCGCCGTCTCTCACCTGCGTACGGTCCCGCGGAGAACGTCCCGGTCGAGGTGCGTGGCGCCGGACAGGCGACGCGGCAGGTGACCAACTTCGGCGTGCCCGGGGTGTGGGACCACGCCGACAAGCTCAACGCCTGCGAGCTGATCACGCCGGGCGGCAACTGGTCGTCGTACCCGCCGCACAAGCACGACGAAGCGACCGAGTGCGAGGTCGTCAACGAGGAGATCTACTACTTCCGCATCGCCGGCCGCGACGGCGTCACGCCGTCCCGCGAAGGCTTCGGCCTGCACCGGACGTACACCGCCGACGGCGAGCTGGACGAGGACGTCGCCGTGCGCGACCACGACGTCTTCCTCATCCCCCGCGGCTACCACGGGCCGTGCGTGGCCGCGCCGGGCTACCCGATGTACTACCTGAACGTCCTGGCCGGGCCGGCCGAGGAGCGGTCCATGGCGTTCTGCGACGACCCGGCGCACGGCTGGGTCCGCGACACGTGGGCGGCGCAGGATCTCGACCCACGGTGTCCGGTCACGAGTCACGAAGGGCGTGTGCAGTGAAGCTGACGACGGCTCAGGCGCTGGTCCGCTGGATCCTCGCCCAGCGCTCGGAAACCCTGGACGGACGCGAGGTTCCGCTGTTCCCGGGGGTGTTCGCGATCTTCGGGCACGGCAACGTCCTCGGCCTCGGCACCGCGCTGGAGGAACACCGCGGGGACATCCCGGTCTGGCGCGGGCACACCGAGCAGGGCATGGCGCTCGCCGCGGTCGGGTACGCGAAGGCCACGCACCGGCGGCAGGTCGGCGTCGTGACGTCGTCGATCGGGCCGGGCGCGCTGAACATGGTGACCGCGGCCGGCGTCGCGCACGCGAACCGGCTGCCGGTGCTGCTGCTGCCGGGCGACACGTTCACCAACCGGGCGCCGGATCCGGTGCTGCAGCAGATCGAGCCGTTCGGCGACGCGACCGCGACGGTGAACGACGCCTTCCGCGCGGTCTCGCGCTACTTCGACCGGATCAGCAGGCCCGAGCAGCTGATTTCGACGTTGCCGCAGGTCGCCCGGGTGCTGACGGACCCCGCCGACGCCGGGCCGGTGACGCTGGCGCTGCCGCAGGACGTCCAGGCCGAGACGTACGACTTCCCGGACGCGCTGTTCGAGCCGGTGACGCACCGCCCGCAGCGCCCGCGCCCGGACCGGCGCTCGGTCACCGAGGCGGCCGGGGTGCTGCGTGCCGCCCGCCGCCCGCTGATGGTGCTCGGCGGGGGCGTCCGGTACTCCGGTGCCGGGCAGCGCGCGCTCGAGTTCGCCGAGCGGCACGGGATCCCGCTCGTGGAGACAACGGCGGGCCGGACGCTGGTGCCGCACGGGCATCCGCTGCACGCGGGTCCGCTGGGCATCACCGGCTCGACGTCGGCGAACGTCGTCGCGGCGGCCGCGGACGTCGTGCTTGCGGTCGGGACGCGGCTGCAGGACTTCACGACGGCGTCCTGGACGGTCTTCTCCCCCGACGTCCGGCTGGTGTCGCTCAACGCGGCCCGGTTCGACGCGGTCAAGCACGGCGCGCTGTCGGTGGTCGGGGACGCGGACGCGGGCCTGACGGACCTCGCCGTCCAGCTGGAAAGCTGGCGGGTGGACCCGGCGTGGACGTCCCGGGCCGCGGCCGAACGGGCTTCGTGGGACGCGCACATCGATGCACTCCGTTCCGCAGCCGCGGAGCTCCCGTCGTACGCGCAGGTCGTCGGCGTGGTCAACGACCTGTCGGCGGCCGACGACTACGTCATGACGGCGTCCGGCGGGCTACCGGGCGAGCTCATCGGCGGCTGGCGTGGGTCCGGCTCGGTCTCGATGGACGTCGAGTACGGGTTTTCCTGCATGGGCTACGAGCTGTCCGGAGCGTGGGGCGCGGCGATCGCCCACCCCGGCCTGGTGACGACGCTGCTGGGTGACGGCTCGTACCTGATGCTGAATTCGGAGCTGTTCTCGGCCGCGTTCGCCGGTCACCCGTTCGTCGCCGTCGTCTGCGACAACGACGGGTACGCGGTGATCGCGCGGCTGCAGGAGGGTCAGGGCGGGAAGCCGTTCAACAACTTCTACGCCGACTGCACGACTTCGCACGTTTCGCCGCCGCGGGTCGACTTCGCGCGCCATGCGGAGTCGCTGGGGTGCGTGGTGTTCACCGCGTCCGATGTGGACTCCCTGCGTTCTGCCTACGCTTCGGCCCGCGAATCGGCCGTCTCGGAGCAGCGGCCGGCGGTCGTCGTGGTGAAGACGCAGCCGTCGGCGTGGACCGAAGCCGGTGCCTGGTGGGAGGTCGGCGTGCCCGAGCACTTGGCCGGCCGGGAGGGCTTCGAGCGCGGGAAGGGCGCCCAGCTGCGTTACCTGGAGTCCTGAGCGGGCGCGAACCGCTTGGTGTACGAGCCGACGGTCGCCGTCTCGATGCCCTGGACGCCCGGGAGGGCGCCGACGCGGTCGGTGAGGTAGCCGTACAGGTCGTCCGCGTCCCGGCAGACCAGCACGGCGAGGAGGTTGTGGCTGCCCGTGGTCGCGGCGACGTGCGCGGTCCGGGCGTCCGCGGCCAGCTCGTCGGCGACCTTCGCGAGGTGCTTCGGCGCGACGGAAAGCCACAGCAGGCCCTGGGTCCGGTAGCCGTACAGCGCGGGGTCGACCTCGACGTGGAACCGCAGGTGACCGGCGCGGCGCAGCTCGTCGAGGCGGCGGCGCACCGCGGACTCGGACCAGCCGACGCGCCCGGCGAGGTCGGCGTACGGCGCCCGGCCGTCGGCGGCGAGGGCGGGCAGCAGGCGCCGGTCGAGGTCGGCCGGCTCCAGTTCGGACCGTCCGGGGCCCGGCTCCCGCAGTGCGGCGATCTGCTCCGCCGTGAGCGCCGAAGTCCGGCCCGGCCACCAGCCGTCCATGAGCGACCGCAGGAGCTGCTGCGCGCGGACGTCGGTGACGTGCGGGTGCCGGCTCAGCTCGCCCAGCGCACCGGACGTGCGGAGCAGGCACGCGATCTCGGTGTCCCCGGACAGGAGTGTCACCCACGCGGTGTCGGTGCGCTCGGCCAGGGCCCGGGCGAGCGCGGCGGCGCCGTGCGGGCGGACGCGCAGCCGGACGAGCCACTCGGCGGGTCCCCGGGACACCGCGCTGACCCGCACGGCCCCGGCTTCGCGGAGCCGGGTGAAGCGGCGGACGACGGTGCGGTCGGAGACGGCGAGGACTTCGGCGATCCGGCTGAACGGCACCCTCGCGTCCAGCTGGAGGGCGTGCAGGAGCCGCCGGTCCAGGTCGTCGAGGCTGACGGATTCCACCCGGCCAGGATAGGAGCGTGCCGGATTCCGGCGTCGCGCCGTCCGCCACGGGCTCCGGCCCGGGCCGCCGGGCCAGGCTCGGCCCATGACCATCACCGGCTTTCACCACATGGGTGTCGTGACCCGCGACCTCGACGGCCTCGCCGCCCGGTACGCCGCGCTCGGGTTCACGGTGAGCCCGCGCTCGCGGCACCTGCTCAGCGCTTCCCCCGGGTCGCCGCCGATGCCGAGCTGCACCGCCAACCAGTGCGTCTACCTCGGCAACGCCTACATCGAGCTGCTGGGCATCGTCGACGACACCGCGCCGGCCCCCTGGCACGCCCGCGAAATGGGCACCGGCTTCCGGATCCTCAACTTCGAGACGCCCGATGCCGCGTCCCTGTCCGTGCCGGGCATCCCGGCTTCCGGCGTCCTGGATCTGGAGCGGAACGTCGAGGGCGGGCGGACGCTGCGGGCACGGGCGGTGCACCTCGATCCGCGCTCGACGCCGGAGGGGTACATCGGCGTCGCCCAGCACCTCACGCGGGAGTACACGCGGGGTGGCGAGCACCCGAACGGTGCCCGGTCCCTGGCCGCGGTCCGGATCTCGGCGACGGACGCCGACTTCGACGCCATCGTGGACCGCTACGCGCGGCTGCTCGGCGCGGCGGCCGCATCGGTGTTCACGGTGGGCGACGCCCGGTTGGAGATCGTCCGCGGCCCGGTCACGCGACTCGAGTCGATGACCGTCGTGGGCGACGGCCTCAGCCTGGACATCACGTCATGATCCTCGGCGTTCTCGTGGTGGCGAGCCTGCTGTTCCGGCTGCGGTTCCCTTCGTGGCGAGTGGCCGCCGCGCACGGGCTCGCGGTGATGCTCGTGGTGACGGCGTCCGCGCACTTCGTGCCGAGCGGGCTCGGGTTCATGCCCGGCCACGACGACCTCGTGGCCATGGTGCCGCCGTTCGTGCCGTTCCCCTCGGCGGTCGTGTCCGCCACCGGTGTGCTGGAGCTGCTCGGCGCGCTCGGGCTCGTCCTCGAACGGACGCGGGTGGCCGCCGGGTGGTGCCTGGCCGCGCTGTTCGCCTGCTTGCTCCCGGCCAACGTCCACGCCGCGGACGTGCCGCTCTGGTTCCGGATCCCGGAGCAGCTGGTCTGTTTCGCGGTCGCCGTGGCGGCCGCGCGGTCCCGGGCCCGCGGCCGCAGCGTGAAGCCGGTGGACCTCACCCCGTGACCGCCGGCGACGCTGCCCCGCCGACCAGCCGCCGCGGCGCGCCGGAGCCGTCCGCCGGAACCGCCCAGACCGCGTTGTCGAGCCCGTACAGGATCGTCCGGTCGTCCTGCCAAAGGGCTTGGTCGTCGACGCTGCGGGTCTCGGCGAGCTCGGTCTCCCGCATGCTCGCGAGGTCCAGGACGGCCAGCCGCCAGGCGCCGTCGCCGACCTTCTTCTTGAACGCGATCCGCTGGCCGTCCGGGGACAGCGAGGGGCATTCGACGTTCTCGCGCAGGGTCTTCCCGCGGTAGCGCCGGTAGTCGGCTTCGACGAGGTACGTCTTGCCCTTGCTGCCGAGGGTGGCGTAGAAGCGGTTGCCGTCGGCGGCGAAGGTGATGCCCCAGTAGTTGACGTCGGCCGCGAAGTACCGCTCGTCGCCGATGAACACCGGGAGCTCCTCGATCGTCTTGACCAGCCGTCCGGTGTCGGCCTCGTAGAGCCCGGCGCGGGTCGAGAAGCCGGTCTGCGCATAGGAATCGCCGGTGACGAACAGCGTCCAGTCGACGCGCTTGCCGTCGGGTGAGACACGCGCGCGGCTCGGGGTGCCGGGCACTGTTTCGGTGTGGCGGACGGCGAGGTGGTCGTCGAGGACGAGGACGTCCGTGATCGCCGGGAGGGTGCCGGGCCGGACCGCCAGGCACACCGCCGTCTGGCCCGCCACCGCGAACCGGTCGCACTTCAGGTCGCTGAGCTGAGGTTTCGCCGTGGTTTCGCCGAGCGGGACGGCGCCGACGCGGCCGGTGGCGGTGTCGCGGAACAGCAGCTGCCCGGGCGCGAGGGTCAACGCGGCGGCGGGTTCGGCGGCCGCGGTGCCGTGCCGCGCGCTGACCGTGTACGTGACGGCCGCGGCGACCAGGAGGGCCGTGCCGGTGAGGGCGAGGACGAGTTTCTTCACGGGCGCACCGGTTTCGCGAGGGCGGCGGCGATGGCGACAGCGGCCAGGCAGGCCGCGGCGACGAGCACCGCGGGCCGCAGATCCCACAGCGTCCACGCCAGTCCGAAGAGGACGGAGGAGAGCATCCGGGCCACGGCCTGGCCCGTCTGCACGACGGCCAGCCCGGTGGCGCGCAGGCCGGCCGGGATGAGCGGGCCGGCGGCGGCCATCAGGACGCCGTCGGTGGCCGCGTAGAACACCCCGTGCAGGCCGAGCGCGACC
Organism: Amycolatopsis sp. NPDC058278; assembly: GCF_042881395.1. NCBI lineage: Bacteria > Bacillati > Actinomycetota > Actinomycetes > Pseudonocardiales > Pseudonocardiaceae > Amycolatopsis > Amycolatopsis sp. NPDC058278. Next base: position 14,962 of record NZ_JBHVXZ010000045.1, read on the forward strand.
ACGGCGAGCCACAGCCCCGCCTGCGGGCCGCAGAGCAGCACCAGGGCCAGGCACAGTGCCGCGTGCCCGCCGAGGAACACCGGCCAGCGGCCGGCGCGGTCGGCGAGCTTGCCGAGCGGCACGGCCAGCAGCAGGTAGACCCCGGCGGTACCCAGCGGCAGCAGCGGGAAGTACGTCGCCGCGATCTCCCAGCGCCGCTGCAGGACGAGGTAGACGAACGAGTCGCCGACCGTCACCAGTCCCAGCAGGGCCGCCCAGAGCGCGACGCGCCGGAAGTCCTGCTGCTTGAGGAGACCGAGCGCGGCTCTGGCGGACACCGCCGCGCGGTCGGCGCTGCCGGGCCGGTCGCGGACGAACAGGGCCAGCAGCAGCACGGCGACGGCCGCGATGCAGAAGCTGGTGACGAACACGCTCGGGTAGCTGCCGAGGCTCAGCGCGAGCACCGCCATCGCCACCAGCGGGCCGAGGAACGCGCCGACGGTGTCCATCGCCCGGTGCACCCCGAACGACCGGCCGAGGGCCGCCGGCTCGCTGCTGAGCGAGATCAGCGCGTCACGCGGGCCGGTGCGCAACCCCTTGCCGGTGCGGTCGGCGGCGAGGACCAGGCCGATGGCCGCGACCGACGAGCCGGCCGCGACCAGGCCGAGCTTGCACACCGCGGACAAGCCGTACCCGAACCCGGCGACGGCCTTGAGCCGCCGCCACCGGTCGGCGAGGTGCCCGCCGAGCACCCGCACGACCGCGGTGGCGCCCGCGTAGAGGCCGTCGAGCAGCCCGAACTGCAGCGGGTTCAGGCCGAGGCCGAGCACCAGGTAGAGCGGGAGGACGGCGGTGACCATCTCCGACGAGACGTCGGTGACCAGGCTGACCATCCCGAGCGCCACCACGTTGGCGGACACCCGCTTCAGCGCCGGCTTGCGGTCGGTCCCGGAAGCCAGGTCCGAGGTACGGCTTGCCGCGATGTACATGCCCGCGCCTACTGGTGGCAGGTGTAGGTCGGGCTGCTGTCGAGGACCTTGCCGTCGACGCCGATGAGCTGCGTCTGGAACGAGGTGTCCGTCATCGAGAGCTTCAGGACGCCGAAGGTCTTCAGCAGCTTGGCGGTCGTCGCGTGCGCCGGGCTCAGGTCGTACAGGTTGGCGCCTCCGCTGCCGCCGACGATCTCGACCGGACCGTTTGCGTCGGCCTTCCCGTCGGCGTTCTGCGGCACGAACCGCTCGTAGTCGTGGTCGTGGCCGTTGAGGACGAGGTCGACCTTGTTGGCCACCATCAGGTTCCACAGCTCGATGCTGTCCTTGTTGTCACCGTGGTCACCCGAGCTCCACCGCGGGTGGTGGTAGTAGGCGGCGACGCAGCTCTTCGTGTTGTCGGCGAGGTCCTGCTTCAGCCAGGTGATCTGGGGCGGCTCGGCGAACTCGTCGTGGGTCACGAAGTCGTTGGAGTCGAGGGCGATGAAGTGCCAGTTGCCCATTTCCCAGCTGTAGTAGCGCTTGCCCTGCGGCTTGGCGATGGCGCCGAAGTACTGGTCGTAGCCGGTGAACCCGCTGTAGGACTCGTGGTTGCCTGGGACCGGGTGGGTGATGTTCTTGAACTTGCCCCAGGTCTTGTCGTAGTAGTTCTTGAAGTCCGACAGGGTGGGCTCGTCGTACTGGTTGTCGCCCATGGTGATCACGGCCGCGGGGTTCATGTTCTCGACGAGCTTCGCGGTCTTGGGGTGGACGCAGCCGGAACTGCTCGCGGTGCATTGTTCGGCGATGTCGCCGGCCGCGGCGAGGACGAATCCCGCGCTTCCGGCCGCGGTCTTGATCGTGATCGGCGTGCTCGCGGGCGAGGCGTTCCCCGCGGCGTCGCGGGCGCGGACGGCGTAGGTGTAGCTCGTGGCCGGAGTGAGCCCGGTGTCGGTGTAGGACGTCGTCGCGCTGGTGGCGACGGCCGTGCCGTTGCGGAGGATGTCGTACCCGGTGACGCCGACGTTGTCGGTGGCGGCACCCCAGGTCAGGGGGACGCTCGTGGCGGTCGCCGTGCCCGCGGCGAGGCCGGCCGGGGTGGTCGGGGCCTGTGTGTCGCCGGAGGAGTCCGTGCTGCCGAAGACCTGCATCTCCCAGAAGGAGTAGCCGTAGCTGGTGCCGCGGGTGAGGCCGACGAAGCGCACGAAGCGGCCGCGGGCGGTCAGGCCGCCGAGGTCGTCGATCTTGCCGTCGCCGGTGTCGACCGTCGCGGCCGTGGTGAACGACGTGCCGTCGTCGGACACCTCGATGCGGTACTTCTTCGCGTAGGCGGCTTCCCAGTTGAGGACGACGCGGTGGATGCTCGCGGACTGGCCGAGGTCGATCCGCAGCCACTGCGGGTCGGCGCCTTCGGCGCTGGCCCAGCGGGTGGTGGTGCTGCCGTCGACGGCCTTGGCACCGGTGTACGACGAGCTTTCGATCGTCGAAGTGGCAACCGGCTTTCCCTGCGACAGCAGGACATCGGCGGCCTGGGTGGTGGCGGCCGCGGCGATCGCGGACGGCAACAGCACCACGGCGGCGATCACCGGGGTGAGTCGGGCTGAGGGACGTAGTCGGGTGGACGGCACGTCGCGCTCCTTACGGGCCTGGCGGTGGCTGGTGGGCTGCGGCGTCGGGTTGAACCGTTAGGAAAGTTTCCTAACAAATGGAACGACTCGGACTGTAACGAGACCGCGTTCCGGCTGACAAGACGTGTCTTGTCCTTGAATCGGTCAAGAGGGTGAGTTTTTCACGATTTCCGCTGCTCACCGGGGTGTGCCGATGAGCGGCACACTGCTCCGCGTCCCGGGACCGCTCTTCAGGCGGGAGGCGCTTGCAGTCCTGCGAAGACGGCAGCGATCAACCGCCGCCCCTGAGCCGCGCCGTCTTCGTTGTTCGCGACCCGCCACAGGAAACTCATGAGCATGATGATGTCGGCGGGGTCGTGCCCGGGCGCGATGGTGCCCTCGGCCACGCACGCGTCGACGAGCTTCTTGACCGCCGCGGTGGTCGGCGCCCACGAAGCGCTGATCAGCTCCTGGGCGGCCGCGCTGTGCAGCGCGTCCCCGAGGCCGTGCTTGATGCGGATGTAGGCCGACAGCGTCTCGAACCACTCGACGAAGGCGGCCTTCGCGGACGAGTGGCGGGCCAGCACCTCGTCGGCGGTGCTCGTCAGGCGTTCGATGTCGTGCTGGCAGGCCCCGAGGATCAGGTCTTCGCGGGTCGGGAAGTGGCGGTAGAGGGTGCCAACGCCGGCGCGCTTCGCGACCTCGCTCAGCGGAACCAGCGGGTTCTGCGCGAACAGCTCGTGCGCGGCCTCGATGATCGCGACCCGGTTGCGCGCGGCGGCCTTGCGCTGGGTGAGAATCCCATGCGTTACGTGAAGCTCGGCGCCACCGGCCTGGACGTCTCACCCGTCGCGATCGGCGCGATGAGCTACGGCGAGCCCGACCGCGGCCACCCCGTCTGGTCCCTCGGCGAGGAACAGGCCCGGCCACTGATCAAGCACGCGCTCGAGGCGGGCATCAACTTCTTCGACACCGCGAACATGTACTCGAACGGGCCCGAACGGGAAAGGGTTGTCCCGCAAAGCGATCATGACCGAGATCGACCACAGCCTCCGGCGGCTCGGCACCGACTACGTCGACCTCTACCAGATTCGTCGATGTTCGACTGGGAGTTCGCCAAGGCCCTGCACCTGCAGAAGCAGCACGGCTGGGCGCGGTTCGTGTCCATGCAGGACCACTACAACCTGCTGGCCCGCGAAGAAGAACGCGAAATGCTCCCCCTGTGCCTGGACGAGGGTGTGGGCACGACCATCTGGAGCCCCCTGGCCCGCGGCCGGCTGGGCCGCGCCTGGGACGACGCGAAGTCGACGGCGCGTTCCGGCACCGACGGGGCTTACGCGGACCTGCTGTATTCGCCCGCGGAAGAGGCATCGAACCGCGCGATCGTCGAGGCGGTCGGAAAGGTGGCGGCGGCCCACGGCGTGAGCCGCGCGGCCATCGCCCTGGCGTGGCTCCACCGGCAGCCGGTCGTCACGGCTCCGCTGGTCGGCGCCGGTTCGATTCAGCAGATCGACGACGCGATCGCGTCGCTGGACGTCGCATTGACCGACGAGGACGTACGCACTCTCACGGAGCCGTACACGCCGCGGTACGACTGGCAGGGCATCTCGGACGAGGCGACCATGGCGGCGATCCGGGCCCGCGTTCCGGGGATGGCCTTGACGTGACGCCGGCGTCCTTTCTGTTGTCCCACAACGGAAAGGTTCCCTTCCGGAAGACCACCCGATTCAGCGATGGTGTTCGCACAGATGTTCGGTAGCGTGGGTCTTATGGCTCCTACGACCCGCGCCTCCGCCTTCCGGCGAAGACCTTCACCGCTCCGAAGTCAGCAGTTTCCGGATCTCCGTCACGGCGGCCCGGCCAGCCCGGTTGGCCCCGACCGTGCTCGCCGACGGCCCGTACCCCACCAGGTGCAGGCGGGGTTCCAGCACGACCCGCGTGCCGTCCATCCGGATGCCGCCACCGGGTTCGCGGACGTGCAGCGGCGCGAGGTGGTCGATCGCCGCGCGGAAGCCGGTGGCCCAGAGGATCACGTCGGCGTCGAAGTGCGAGCCGTCCGCCCAGGCGACGCCGCCGGGCGTGATGCGCTCGAACATCGGCCGCCGGTCGAGGATCCCGGCGGCGCGGGCGGCCCGCACCTCCGGCGTCACGGCCAGGTCGGTCACGCTGACGACGCTTTCGGGCGGCAGGCCCGCGCGCACCCGCTCGTCGACCCGCGCGACGGCGTTGCGTCCCCAGTTCTCGCTGAAGGGCTCGTCCCGCCACACGGGCGGCCGACGGGTGACCCATGCCGTGGCGCGGGCGAGCGGAGCGAATTCCATGAGCAGCTGGACGGCGGACGACCCACCGCCGACCACGACCACCCGCCGGCCGCGGAAGTCCTCGGGTCCGGTGTAGTCGGCGGTGTGCAGCTGGCGCCCGGCGAAGGTTTCCTGGCCGGGATAGCGCGGCCAAAAGGGACGGTCCCAGGTCCCGGTGGCACTGATGACGGCTCGTGCGGCCCAGGACTCGGCGGGGCTCGAGACGACCAGCCGCTCCCCTGCCCGCGTCACGGACTGGACGTCGACGGGCCGGAGCACGGGGAGATCGTAAACGCTTTCGAAGCGCGCGAAGTATTCGGAGACGACCTCGGAGGCGGGCCGCGTGACGTCCGGAGTGCCGAAGGCCATGCCGGGAAGGTCGTGGATGCCGTGCACCTTCCCGAGGACGAGCGACGGCCACCGGTACTGCCAGGCACCCCCGGCCCGCTTCCCGTGGTCGAGCACCACGAACCCGGTCCGGTTGGCGAACCCGGCCCGCCGCAGGTGGTAGGCAGCGGACAACCCGGCTTGCCCGGCCCCGATGACCACCACGTCCGTCTCGTGATCAGCGCCGCTCATGAAAGGTGCAACACCTCGCGCGAAGAGGTATTTCGCGTGCTGAATCACAGCGGCGGCCCGGCTGGAGCGGTCCCTTTCCGCTTCCATCACGAGCCACCCTTCGGCCGGTCCCCCGCCTCGAGGCTTGCTTACCTCGGTGGCACCAGCCCGTGGCCCACTCCGCCCGGAGCCGCCCTCCGGGGCTTCCCGAGCCCGCCACACCTCAGACGGCGACCCGGTTCCGACCGGCCTCTTTGGCCCGGTACAGCGCCGCGTCAGCAGTGCGGAGCACGTCATCGAGGGTCGGCCCGGCGTCCGGGTGCCGCGCGACCCCGATCGACACCGAAAGGCCGCTCACCCGGACCGTCCCCGTACCCGTCGAGATCACCACGTTCAGCTCGCCCACCGCCACCCGCACCCGCTCGGCGATCGCCAGCACGTCCGCGCGGCCGATGCCCGGCAGCAGCACCACGAACTCCTCGCCGCCGAACCGGCCCACCGTGTCGCCCTGGCGCACCGAACCGGAGATCGCCACCGCGACCGCCGCCAGCACGTCGTCACCGGTCAAGTGGCCGTAGGTGTCGTTGATGCGCTTGAAGTGGTCCAGGTCGATCATCAGCACCGCGAAGCCCCCGGTGGCGCCGCGACGCTGCACCCGGGCGTGCTCGCGCGTCGCGGATTCGTGCCAGCCGGCGGTGTTGAGCAGCCCGGTCTTCTCGTCCGTGACGGCCGCGACCTGCAGCTGCTGCTTCAACAGCAGATACCGGTGCAGCAGCAGCAACGGCGCCACGACGAACACCACCAGCACGGGCTGCTCGACCAGCGCGAGGGCGGCGAGCCCGCCCAGGCAGAGGGTCGCCAGCTCGAAGGCGTTGTCCTCCCAGGTGCCGATCAGGTCGGCCGCCGAGCGCTGGCTCGTGTACAGGTAGATGCCGGCCGCGACGAGGCCGACGTTCACCAGCTCGAACACCGCGGCTGCCAGGCAGAGCGCGAACAACCCGCGCGGCGTCTGCAGGGGCGTCCCGTGCAATCCGGACACCGCGAGAACGGAGGAAGCAGCGAAACAGGAGAGCATCGCCCACGCCGTGCTCGCCACGAAGCGGTGGGCGGGCCGGGTACGGACCTGTCGCCACACTCGCACCCACAGGTGCGTGTAGAGCACGACGGCCAGCAGCGCCACCCACGCCGGCGGGAGCAGGACGACCCCGGCGAGGTACCAGACGGAAGTGACGTTGATGTGCATCTGCCCGCTCATCCACCGTCGCACCCGTTCGATGCGGCGCGACATCTCGGCTTGAGCGACGCCGAGGGCGACCAGCACGGCGAACCACCCCGGACGCACGGGCCCACCGAACCCGGTGGCCAGCGCCGTCCCGGTAGCGATAACGGCGAGCAGTTCACAGCCGAGGGCGTAGGCGATCCAGCGGGTCTTCGCACCACCCCACATCGCCCATCGCGCGGGCCACCCCGGCCAGGTGGAAAGCGCTTCCCGGCGCACGGCGACCTGGGCTCTCAAGAGCCGAGGCCGCAGACGCGACAAACCGGCATCGTGACGTACCCCTTGCGCGAAGTTCGGCCGACCAGGTAGCCCAGCGTAGCCGTTCCGGCGACCCGCGTCGCCAGTCCGGGGGAATTGCCGGCAACGCACCTGCGCAAAGACCCGCCCAAAGTAGATCAGCGCAGGTCAGCACCTCACTGAAGAATGACCATCGGGGCACGCCGGCCGCGGCGACGGCGCCACCCCGCGAAATCGCGGCTCACTCGCGCAGCGCGAACAACGGCCACCAAACCCACCCCCGCAACGGCAGCGCCACCTCGGCGACTTGCGGGCCGCGCCCTGCAAGAACCCGCGCGGAGTAGACCAGCGCAGCTCAGCGGCTGACCAACAGCCCACTCCGACAATCCATGCCGAGCAGACCGGCGCAGCTCAGCGGCCCACCAACAGACCACTCCGACAATCCATGCCGAGCAGACCGGCGCAGCTCAGCGGCTCACCAGCGGGCACCGACCCGTGGCGTCCACACGAGCCGTCCACAGGGGGCCGGCTCACTTGCGGAGTGCGCGGACGATCGCCACCAGGCCGGCCACCGCGGCGATAGCGAGCAGCACCGGGGCCACCCGCTTGAGCACCGACTTGCCCGCGTAGTCGAGCAGGTCGATCGCCTCGGTCTCCGGGGGTGCCGGGACGCTGCGCAACGCCGGGCGGTCCGCCGGCTTCGCCTTCGGCTCGGTGTTGATCTCCGGGGTGGTCGGTGCCGGCTTGGCCACCGGCTCGGACGTGGCCGTCGGCGCGTCCGGCTCCGGCACCGGCTTCGCGGCCGGTTCGGCCACCGGCTGGGCGGCCGCCGCGGCCGGGGCCGGGGCGCTCCCCTGCACCGGGGCGTTCCCGGAGCCGGCACTCTGCGCCGAGGCATCCCCAGCCGGAGCCGCCTGCGCTGCGGTCCCCTGCGCCGGAGCGCTCCCCGCCGCCGCGGCAGGGGCAGCCGCCGCCGGGGCGCTCGCGGCGGTCCCCTGCGCCGCCGTCTTCTCGGCCGCCGCAGTGGGCTCCTGCGGGGCCAGCTTGCCCGACAAGCAGCCCGCGAACGTGTCGAGGATCTTGCCGCCCACCTCGCTGATCAGCCCGCGGCCGAACTGGGCCGGCTTGCCCGTGATCGCCAGGTCGGTCGACACCGATCCGTGGGTTCCGCCGTCCGTCTCCGTCAACGTCAGCGTCACCGTTGCCGCCGCCGTGCCCGCTCCGCGGGAGTCCTTGCCCGAAGCCTTGATCGTCACCTTGCGGGCGGCTTCGTCCTTCTCGAGGAACTCACCGTTGCCCTTGTACAGCAAAGAAATCGGGCCCAGCTTGACCTTCACCGTTCCGCTGAACTTGTCGCCCTCTACCTTGGTCAGCGACGCTCCGGGCATGCACGGGGCGACGCGCTCGGGGTCGACGACCGCCTGCCAGACCTCGCCGAGCGGAGCCGGGACGGTGAATTCGTGGTCGAGCCGCACGGGCCGACCTCCTTTCTGCCGAACCTGGGGTGTCCGCACCCCACCCTAGCCGCCCCGGGGCCGCGGCTCGCCGGACGAGCGCGGCCCCCGGGCGTGCGTCAGGCTCCGGCCGCCGCCGCGATCGCGCGGCCCGTCAGCACCTCCGCGAGGTGACGGCGGTATTCGACGTCGGCGTTGCTGTCGACGGGCGGATTCGTGCCCTCCGCCGCGTGCGATGCCGCCGCGGCGATCGAGTCCGGCGAGGCCTGGACGCCGACCAGCGCCGCCTCGACACCAGTGGCCCGGACCGGTGTCGAACCCATGTTCGTCAGCGCGACACGAGCCTCCTCGATGACGCCGGCCTCGGTGCGGACGGTGACCGCGACCGCGACCATCGACCACGCCTGGGCGACCCGGTTGAACTTCTCGTAGTGCGCCCGCCACCCCGTGTGCTTGGGGACGCGGATCTCGACCAGCAGCTCGTCCGGAGCCAGCGCGGTGGTGAACAGGTCGCGGAAGAACTCCGCGGCCGGGACCGTCCGGCGCCCCGAAGGCCCGGCCACCACCAGCGACGCGTCCAGCGCCAGCACCGGCGCCAGCAGGTCGCCGGCCGGGTCGGCGTGGGCGATCGCGCCGCCGAGCGTGCCGCGGTGGCGGATCTGCGGGTCGGCCACCGTGTCCGTCGCCTCTTTGAGCAACGCCGCGTGCGAAGCCACCAAGGCGTCCCGCTGGACGTCGTAGTGCGTCGTCATCGCGCCGATCACCAGCGTGTCGCCGTCCTCGCGGACGCCGCGCAGCTCGGCCACGCGCCCGAGATCGATCAGCGTGGTCGGCGTGGCGAGCCGCATCCGCAGCACCGGCAGCAGGCTTTGCCCGCCGGCCAGCACCTTGGCGTCCTCGCCCGCCGCGGCCAGGGCCTGCACCGCTTCGTCCACTGTGGACGGGCGGACGTAGTCGAAGGGAGCCGGGATCACTGCGCACCTCCGGTGGCGTCGATGGAACCGAGGCCGCCGCCCGCTTCGCCGCGGCCGGGGCCGCCCGCGTCGGTGGTGCCGTGCTGGATGGCGTGCCACACCCGCATCGGCGTCAGCGGCATCTCGATGTCGTCGACGCCGAAGTGCCGGACGGCGTCGATCACCGCGTTGACCACCGCCGGGGTCGACGCGATGGTGCCCGCCTCGCCGACGCCCTTGGCGCCGAGCGGGTTCGTCGTCGACGGTGTCTCCGTGCGGTCGGTGGTGAACGACGGCAGGTCGGCCGCCGACGGCAGCAGGTAGTCGGCGAACGTGCCCGTGGTGAGCGTGCCGCCCTCGTCGTGCTCGGTGCCCTCGAACAGCGCCTGCGCGATGCCCTGCGCGAGCCCGCCGTGCACCTGGCCCTCGACGATCAGCGGGTTCACCGCGACGCCGACGTCGTCGACGCAGACGTACGAGCGCAGCTTGATCCGGCCCGTCTCGGTGTCCACTTCGGCGGCGCACAGGTGCGTGCCGTGCGGGAACGAGAAGTTCTCCGGGTCGAACGTGGCGTCCGAGTCGAGCGACGGCTCAACGCCGTCGGGCAGGTTGTGCGCCGCGAACACCGCGAGCGCGACGTCGCCCATCGAGGTGGACGTGTCGGTGCCCTTCACGGTGAACTTGCCGTTCGCGAACTCCAGGTCGTCCTCGGCGCATTCGAGCAGGTGCGCCGCGATCGGCTTGGCCTTGGCGATCACCTTCTCCGCGGCCTTGATGACGGCGATGCCACCGACCACCAGCGACCGCGAGCCGTAGGTGTCCATGCCCTTGTGCGACGACTGCGTGTCGCCGTGCAGGATTTCGACGTCCTCGAACGCGACGCCCAGCTGGTCGGCGACGATCTGGCTCCACGCCGTCTCGTGGCCCTGGCCGTGCGCGGACGCGCCGGTGGTCACCTCGACCTTGCCGGTGGGCAGCATCCGGATCGAGGCGTACTCCCAGCCGCCGGCGCCGTAGTCCAGCGAGCCGAGCACCCGGGACGGCGCGAGCCCGCACATCTCGGTGAACGTCGAGATGCCGATGCCGAGCTGCACCTTGTCCTTCGACGCGCGGCGCTTCTCCTGCTCGGCGCGCAGGCCGTCGTAGTCGAAGAGCTGCTTCGCCTTCTCGGTGGCGGCCTCGTAGTTGCCGGAGTCGTAGGTCAGCCCGCACACGGTCGTGAACGGGAACTCGTCGTGCTTGATCCAGTTCTTCTCGCGCAGTTCCATCGGGTCCATGCGGAGCTCGACGGCGAGCTCGTCCATGATCCGCTCGATCGCGAACGTCGCCTCCGGGCGGCCGGCGCCGCGGTAGGCGTCGGTCAGCGTCGTCGTCGTGTACACGTTGGTGCACGCGAAGTGGTACGCCGGGATCTTGTAGATCGCGTTGAACATGAACGCGCCGAGGATCGGCACACCCGGCCCGACCAGGCCGTTGTACGCGCCGAGGTTGGCGAGCAGCTCGACCTTGAGGCCGGTGACCTGGCCGTCGCGGGTCGCCGAGATGGTGATGTCCTGGATCTGGTCGCGGCCGTGGTGCGCGGCGAGCATCGTCTCCGACCGCGTCTCGTTCCACTTGACCGGCTTGCCGAGCTTCTGCGCCACGAGCAGCGACATCATCTCTTCCGGCAGCACGCCGATCTTGCCGCCGAAGCCGCCGCCGACGTCCGGGGCGATCACGCGCAGCTTGTGCTCGGGGATGCCGAGGGTCAGCGCCGACATCACGCGCAGGATGTGCGGGACCTGCGTGGCCGACCACATGGTGATCTGGGTGCTGGTCGGGTCGACGACGCAGGCGCGCGGCTCCATGAAGGCCGGGATGAGCCGCTGCTGGCGGAAGCGGCGTTTGAGCACGACCTCCGACGAGCTGATCGCGTCCTCGACGTTGCCGCCGGTGCCGGCCTCGCCGGAGTCGAACTTCCAGACCGCGCTCGTGTTGGTGCCCAGGTCCTCGTGGACCAGCGGGGCACCGTCGGCGATGGCGGCTTCCATGTCGAGGATGACCGGCAGTTCGTCGTACTCGACGTCGATCTCCTCGAGCGCGTCGTGCGCTTCGGCGGACGACCGCGCGACGACGACCGCGACGCCCTCACCGGCGAAGTTGACGGTGTCGGAGGCGAGCACCGGGCGGCGCGGCGCCTTCATGTCCGGCGTGATCGGCCACGCGCAGGGCATGCCGATCGCGCCGTCCGGGTCGAGGTCCTTCGCGGTGTAGACGGCGATGACGCCCGCCGCGTTCTTCGCCGCCGACGTGTCGATCGAGACGATCTTGGCGTGCGCGAACGGGCTGCGCAGGACGGCCATGTGCAGCAGGCCGGGCAGCGTGATGTTGTCGGTCCAGCGGGTGCGGCCGGTGATCAGCCGCTCGTCCTCCTTGCGGCGGCGGGACTTCCCGACCTCCGGTTCGATCGTGGCGGTCATCAGTCACCACCCACGCCGACGTGCTTGTTCTCGGCGATGCGCTCGGCTTCGGGCCCGGCCCCGGGGCTCATGTGCTTCGCGGCGTCGCGGACCGCGCGGACGATGTTCTGGTAGCCGGTGCAGCGGCAGAGGTTGCCCTCGAGGCCCTCGCGGACGGCCTGCTCGTCCGGGTCGGGGTTGTCGGCCAGCAGGTCGATCGACTGCATGATCATCCCCGGCGTGCAGAACCCGCACTGCAGCGCGTGGTTGTCGTGAAAAGCCTGCTGCACCGGGTGCAGCTTGCCGTCGCGGGCGAGGCCTTCGACGGTGGTGACCTCGCAGCCGTCGGCCTGCACGGCCAGCACGGAGCAGGACTTCACGCTGTGCCCGTCGAGGTGGACGGTGCAGGCGCCGCAGTTGCTGGTGTCGCAGCCGACGACGGTGCCGACCTTGCCGAGCCGCTCTCGCAGGTGGTGCACGAGGAGGGTGCGGGGTTCGACTTCGTCGGTGTACTTCGTCCCGTCGACGGTGACGGTGATGCGCATCAGGCCTCCAAAAGCCGGTTCGGGAACGGCCTGCCCGACAGTGATCGGGCTCACAGACCCGAGCGTGCTACGCGACCTTGGCGCAGACAAGGCCTGATGTCACACGTTCAACTACCTGCTCCGCAGATACCCGTCGAAGCACGACGCAACTCCGCAGGTGCGGAAGTCCGGCCGGGTGAACTTTGTGGGCCACCCGGCGTAGTCAGCCGTGGATGCGTCCCGACAGCTCCGCCAGCCGCTTCCCGCCGCCGCCCCACCGCAGCGCGATGATCTCCGCCGCGATCGACACGGCCGTCTCCTCCGGCGTGCGCGCGCCCAGGTCGAGACCGATCGGCGACGACAGCCTTTCCAGCTCCGCCTCGGTGATCCCCGCTTCGCGCAAGCGCGAGAAACGGTCGTCGTGGGTCTTGCGGGATCCCATCGCACCGACGTACCCGACGTCCAGGCGCAGCGCGACCTCCAGCAGCGGCACGTCGAACTTGGGGTCGTGGGTGAGCACCGCGATCGCCGTGCGCTGGTCGATGCGGCCGGCGTCCGCCTCCGCCCGCAGGTAGCGGTGCGGCCAGTCGACGACGACCTCGTGCGCGTCCGGGAAGCGGCTCGCGGTGGCGAACACCGGCCGCGCGTCGCACACCGTGACCTGGTAACCGAGGTAGGCGCCCATGCGCGCCATCGCGGCGGCGAAGTCGATCGCGCCGAAAACCAGGAGCCGGGGCGGCGGCTCGAAGGAGTTGACGAACACCGCCATCCCCTCGCCGCGGCGCTGCCCGTCCGGGCCGTAGTGCAGGGTGCCGGTGCGGCCGCTGGCCAGCAGGCCGCGCGCGTCGTCGGCCACCGCGTCGTCCATCCGCGACGAGCCGAGCGAGCCCGCGGTGCGGTCCGACCAGACGATCATGTGCTCGCCGACCAGGCCTTCGCGTTCGTGCTCGATGATCGTGACGACCGCGACCGGCTCGCCGCCGCGCACCGACGCGACGACCTCACCGAGCTCCGGCATCGAGTCGCGATCGACGTGCTCGACGTAGATGTCGATGATCCCGCCGCAGGTCAGGCCGACCGCGAAGGCGTCGTCGTCGGTGACGCCGTAGCGCTGCAGCACCGGCTTGCGCTCGGCCACGACTTCCCGCGCGAGTTCGTAGACCGCGCCTTCGACGCAGCCGCCGGACACGCTGCCGGCGACGGTCCCGTCCGGGGCGACGACCATCGCGGCGCCGGGCGCGCGCGGCGCCGACGAGAAGGTCGCGACCACGGTGCCGAGTCCGACCGTCTCGCCGTCGGACCAGCGGCGGAACACGTCGTCGAGTACGTCACGCATCGGAAATCTCCCCGAGCAGTCGTTCCAAGGTGGCCAGGGTGTGCCCGGCCAGGAGCCGGTCGATGTGGGGCAGCGCGGCCACGATGCCCGACTGGACCGGAGCGTAGCCCGCACGGCCGGCGTGCGGATTCACCCAGAATACGGCGTGTGCGAGCCGGCGCAGCTGCGCGAGCTGCTCGCCGAGCAAGCGGGTGTCACCGCGCTCCCAGCCGTCGGAGAACACCGTGACCACGGCGCGGCGCGCCACCCCGCGCCGGCCCCAGCGATCGAGGAACGCCTGGAGCGTCTCGCCGAGCCGGGTCCCGCCGGCGAAGTCCGGCACGGCCGAGCCTGCCGCGAGCATCGCGCGTTCGGGATCGCGCTGCCGCAGCTGGCGCGACACTCTCGTCAGCCGTGTGCCGAGGGTGAACACCTCGACGGACGGCGGCGCGGCCCGCGTCACGACGTGGGCGAACCGCAGCAGGGCGTCGGCGTACGGGCTCATCGAGCCGGAGACGTCGATGAGCAGCACCACCCGCCGCGGCCGGCTGCCGCGGCGGGCGCGCACGAGCTTGAGGGGCTCGCCGCCGCTGGCCAGCATGGCGCGCAGCGTGCGCGACGGGTCGAGGCGGCCCCGCCGGGACGGGGTCCGCCGGGCGGCCGGGCGCCGCGGGAGCACCGGCTTCAGGGTGGCCAGCAGCTCGCGGAGGTGTTCGCGTTCGGCGGTGGTCAGCTCGGCGAGGTCGCGATGGCGCAGGACTTCGTGGGCGCTGGCGGCGACTTTCAGCTGGTCGTGGCCCTCCCCGCCCTCGGCGTCCGCGCCTTCGGCCGCGCCCAGCGGGGCGATCCTGGCCTTCTTGGGCGCGGCCGACGTCGCGCGGCGCGCAGAGGGGGTTTCGATCGAAAACCACTGGCTGAAGGCTTCTTCGTAGCACGGGAGGTCGTCGGGGCTCGAGCAGAGGGTGAGCCGCCCCGCCCAGTACAGCCGGGTCGGCTCGGCGACGTCGATCTCGGCGACGGCGGTGAGGTACGCCTGCACGCGGTGCGCGTCGCAGGCGACACCGGCTTCGCGCAACGCGGCGGCGAACCCGGCGTACCCCGCTACCGGATCGGAGACCGTGGTCATGTCTCCATTGTGCGCTCGTTTGCCCGGCTGTGTGGCGTCCCGGCGAGGACTCGAACCTCGGACCTCGGCGTTCGTAGCGCCGCGCTCTGTCCTGCTGAGCTACCGGGACAAGGGCGGTCTGCGCACACGCCCCTCCCCGGACGGGCGCGCAGACCGCGCTCTTCGCCGCGGCCGACCCAAGGTAGCGGCGGGTGGGCGCGAAGAGCTTTTCGGAAAGAAAAGGAATTTCAGCGAACGACGCGGGAGATCGCGCCGCATCGGTTCCGGTCTTGCCGTCGGGGCACGATCTCCTCCTCTCGGTGTGGCGTGCTGTCCTGTGGTGAAAAGAAGGATGCCTCAGTCCGCCGGGAGCGGCAACGCAATTAAAAACGCCCACCTCGGCGGTCCTTTGTGGACCATCGAGGCGGGCGCGCCGTTTTCGGAGTCAGGCAGCGGCCTTGAAGCCGGGCTGGATGTTCGCGCAGCCACGCAGCCCGGCCCCCTTGTTCAGCTCCAGGAGCGGCGGCAGGGTCTGCTGGGTGTAGGCCTTGAGTTCCGCGAGCTTCGCGTCGTCGATCAGGTCGCGGCGGACGTGGTAGCTGACCCAGTTGCGCGAATCGACGGTCAGGTTGCCGATCGGCGGGTGGACGAAGATCGTCGCGTATTCGCGCTCGAACCGCGGGTCCTGGTCGAAGCCCAGTGTGGTGATCCACGAACCGATGAACGTCACCAGCTCCGGCTTGGCCTGGTTGAACACGTAGTTGCGGACGCCGGTCACGTCGGACTCGTGCAGGTAGTCGGCGACCTGCTTGTCGCCGAGGCCGGCCAGGTCGAGCACCCGGATGCGGCTGCCCAGCGACGTCCCGCCGAGGTCGATCAGGCCGACCTGGGCGGAATCGGGCAGCTTCAGGATGTCCGCGAGGCCGTTGATGGTCCGGGCGTCGCGCTCGGCGACGATGCACATCGCCGTCTTGACGTTGGCGCGGTAGGACCCGCCCTGGTCACGGAGCCCGCTCACCGAGCTGACCAGCGCCACCACGAGCAGGCACGCGAGCGCGATCCGGCCGCGCAGGCGGGCCGCGGCGAGCGCCTCGACGACCACGATCGCGCCGCCGAACGCGCCGAGCGTCCAGACCGGGGTGGCGAAGCGCAGCTGCCCCATCCAGTCGAACTCGAGGACGATGTAGGCGACCACGGTGAGCCCGAACGGCACCATCAGGGCGATCAGCCCGGTGCGCAGGCGCGACGGGCGGACCAGCAGCATCACCAGGCACGCGACCGCGACCGCGACGACCAGCCAGCCCACGTAGGAGACGATCTCACCGGGCCGGGCGAGGTCCTCGACCGTCGGCGGCTCCTGCCCCTTCGCGACGGCGGTGTTCGGGACCAGGCGGCCGAATTCGACCCAGCGGAAGACCAGGTAGGCGCCGTACGGGACGGCGAAGCCGGCGACGGAGAGGACGACCGCGCGGACGCTGCGGCCGAGCAGCTCCCGCTTGAGGAACAGCAGGACGACGATCGGGTACGCGCCGGCGTAGATGATCCCGTCGGGCCGGGTCAGCGCGGCGAGCATGGCGATCAGCCCGGTGCCGAGGGCGATCTGGGTGTCGAGGAGCCGGCCGCTGTGGACCGCGCGGACGATCACCACCGCGAGCGCGGCGACGGTGAGCGCGTAGAAGGAGTTCTCCAGTCCGGAAAAGCACCAGATGACGAACGACGGGATCGCGGCGAGCGCGGCCCCGGCGATGAAGGTGATCAGCGCCGGGCGGCGGCTGAGCACCTTGGCACCGAAGTAGAACAGCACGAGGATGGCGGCACAGCAGGCCAGCGCGAGCGCCTTCGGGAAGAGGATCTGGTCGGAGACGCCGAAGAGCGTGCCGTGGTCGAACAGGCCGACGAGCTTGCCGAGCGCGAGCAGGATCATCCAGGTCGGGTTGGAGTACCCCTCGACCGGCGCGGCGCCGGGCTGGAGCACCGGCCCGAAGCCGTCGGCGACGTTGCGCGAGTAGGCGAACGTGATGGCCGCGTCGTCGATCAGCCAGTGACCGTAGAGGGAGGCGTGCACGGCGATCAGCGCGGTGCCCCCGAGTACCGCGGCCACGGCGGCGAGCTTCCCCCGCCAGGTCCGCCCGGCGGTCGCCGGCCCGGCCGGCCCCGGCCGATCGGGCTCCGATTCGGACGGCGGCCTCGTCTCCGTCGTCTCCGCCACGCTCATCCGCAGGTTCTCCCTCGCTTCGACCACACCCCGTCCCCGACCCGGGCGGTCAGGCGAACAAGGCGTCGAGTTTCGCCCGGACCCGGTCGAGGTCTTCGCTGTATTTCAGGACGGCTCCGAGCGTTCGTGCCGCCGTTGCCGCGTCCAGCTCGTCACGCTGAAGTGTCAATAGAGCGCGCGCCCAATCGAGCGACTCCGCTACTCCCGGCGGTTTCAGCAGGTCCATTTCCCGGAGCCGATGCACCGCTTCAGCGATTTGCCGAGCCAGAGCTTCACTTACCCGCGGGATCCTACGGCGCAGGATTTCGACCTCCCGCACCAGGCCCGGGTGTTCGAGCCAGTGGTAGAGGCAGCGGCGTTTGAGCGCGTCGTGCACCTCGCGGGTCCGGTTGGAGGTGAGGACCACCAGCGGGGGATGCTCGGCGCGGACTTCGCCGTACTCGGGGATGGTCACGGCGTGTTCGTCGAGCAACTGCAGGAGAAAGGCTTCGAACTCGTCGTCGGCGCGGTCGATCTCGTCGATCAGCAGGACGCACGGCGCGGTGATCAGGGCCTGCAACAGTGGCCGGGCCAGCAGGAACCGCTCGGTGTAGAGCGAGCGCTCCGCGGCCTCGACGTCGAGGTGCCCCTCCCCGGCCGCCTCGAGCGCGCGCAGGTGCAGGAGCTGGCGCGGGAAGTCCCATTCGTAGAGGGCTTGGGCGGCGTCGATGCCTTCGTGGCACTGGAGGCGGATCAGCGGCCGCTCCAGCGCGGTGGCCAGGGCCATGGCCAGTGACGTCTTGCCGGTGCCGGGCTCGCCCTCGCAGAAGAGCGGGCGGCCCATCCGCAGGGCGAGGAAGCCGGCGGTCGCCAGCCCGTCATCGGCGAGGTAACCGGTCGCCTCGAGGGCGGCGGCGAGTTCTTCGGGCGAGTCCGTCACGCTGTCGATCGTAGGTCTTCACGCGGGACCCGCCAGATCACCGGGGCGGTCGACGTCTCGGCCACTGCCGAGGTCACCGCACTCGATCAGGGCGAGGTCGGCACGGGTGGCGAGCCAATCCCGCGCCCCGCGATCACCCCGGGCGGCGCCGGCGACCTCGCCCCACCAGCGCCGGCCGAGCAGCACGGGGTGGCCGGGAACGCCGTCGTAGGCCGCGCGGGCCACGGTTTCGGCGGAGGCGTGGGCGGTGACGCGGGCGATGATGTCGGGGCCCACCCAGGGGAGATCGACGAGGTGGACGAGCGCGGCGACGGGCTGGTCGGTGTGTTCGGTGTGTTCGGTGTGTTCGGTTCGCCGGAGCGAGGCCAGACCGGCGCGCAGGGAGGCGCCCATGCCGGTCGCCCAGTCTTCGGCAGTGACGGTTTGGGCGGGATCGGGCAGAAGGGCCCGGACTTGATCGGCGGAGGCCCCGACAACGACCCGCACGGGATCGCACCCGGCCGCGGCGAGGGTGCGGAGGGCACGGAGGACGAGCGGTTCGCCGTCGAGCTGCGCGAGGGCTTTCGGGCCGCCGAAGCGACGACCGGCACCGGCGGCGAGCAGGAGACCGGCGACCGGCCGAGGAGAAGGGCCGGTCATGAGGAGGAGCCTGCCGCGGCGGCGGTCAGGGTAGGTGCGGTCGGGCCAGCCGCGGGCGGTGGTGGAGGTGTGGGTGGTAGGGCTGATGCTTGGTCGGTTGGGGGTGGAGTGCGGGTCAGCAGCTCGGCCACCCGCGCCGCCGGCTGCCGCGCGACGGGCTTCGGCGTGGTCGCCGCCGGCTGGCCGATCCGCACCGCCTGCTGCTGCCCGACGGGGTTCGGCATCGTCGCCGGGCTGCCCAGTCGTATCTCCGGGCGCCGTGCGGTGGGCGTCGGCCGTGGGGTTGGGTGCTCGGGCGCGGGCGCCTTGTGGGGCGGCCGGTCAGCCACGGGCGTGGTCCGGGGCTCCGACCGCCAGGTCCGCTTCGATGGCGCGGGCCGTCTCCAGCAGGGGTGGGAGCAGCTCTCTCTGCACCGACTCTGCCGTTGTGCGGCTTGCGTGAGTTGACAGGTTGACCGCTGCCACTACCCGGCCCGTTCGGCCGCGGATCGGGGCCGCCACCGATCGGAGGCCTTCCTCCAGCTCCTGGTCCACCATCGCCCAGCCCTGGTCGGCTACCTTGGCCAGCTCCGTGCGCAGGTGGCCGGGGGCCGTCAGCGTGTGGTCCGTCAGGCGGTCCAGGCTCGCCACCAGGAAGTACTGCTCCAGCTCCGCCTCGCTGAGCCCCGCGAGCAGGACGTGACCCATCGATGTCGCGTACGCCGGGAAACGGGTGCCCACGTTGATGCTCACCGTCATGATCCGGGAGACCGCCACCCGCGCCACGTACACGATGTCGGTGCCCTCCAGCACCGAGACCGAGCTCGACTCGTGGACGCCCGTGGACAGGTGCTCCAGGTGCGGCTGGGCCACCTCCGGCAGCGTCATGCTCGACAGATACGCGTAGCCCAGCTCCAGCACCCGGGCCGTCAGCGAAAAGTACTTGCCGTCGGTGCGGACGTAGCCCAAGTCGGCCAGAGTGAGGAGGAACCTTCGCGCCGCTGCGCGCGTCAGGCCCGTCGCGCGGGCCACGTCGCTCAACGTCAGCTCGGACGCGCCCGCGTGGAAGGCCTTGATCACGGCCAGCCCGCGCTCCAGCGACTGCACGTGGTGGGCACCGCGGTGCGCCGGTTCGCTGTCCAGCCGGACGTCGAACGGCGGCCTCGTCACGTCCATGCCCGGCACCCTATCCGGCGTCGGCGGGCAGGGCGCTCGGCTCGCCGAGCTCGGCCAGGGTGCGCTGGGCGATGGCGAACGCCGCGTTCGCCGCCGGTGCTCCGGCGTAGACCGCGGTGTGCAGCAGGACTTCGCTGATCTCCGCCGCCGTCAGGCCGTTGCGGACCGCCGCCCGGACGTGCATCGCCAGCTCGTTGTGCGCCTGCAGCGCCGTCAGCGCCGCCAGCGTCACGCAGCTGCGGGTGCGGCGGTCCAGGCCGTCGCGGGCCCACACCGAACCCCACGCGCCCTCGGTGATGTAGTCCTGGAACGGGCGGCTGAAGTCCGTGGTGCCCGCGACCGCGCGGTCGACGTGCTCGTCGCCGAGCACCTCGCGCCGCACCTTCATGCCCTGCTCGTGGCGGTCCGTCACGCTCGCTCCAAGTGGTCCAGGATCAGCCGGGTGAACTCCGCCGGCTGTTCGAAGTTGCCCAGGTGCGCGGCGTTCGCCACGACCTCCAGCCGCGCGCCCGGGATGCCCTCGGCGATCGGCCGCGCGTGCTCGTCCGGGGACGTGGCCGGGTCGTCGGCACCCGCGATCACCAGGGTCGGCGCGGAGATCTTCGGCAGGGAGTCGAGCTGGTCCATCCGCTCGATCGCGCCGCAGCAGGCCGCGTAACCCTCGGCCGGGACCGCCGCGACCATCGCGCGGAGGAACTCGGCCCGCTCCGGGTGCCGCTCGATGTACCCCGGGGTCAGCCAGCGTTGCACGGCCGCCTCGGCCACCGCCGCGGTGCCCTCGGCGCGGACCGTGCGAGCCCGCTCCACCCACATCGACGGCGGCCCGAGCTTCGCGGACGTGCAGCACAACACCAGGCTCGCGACCCGATCCGGCGCGTGGACCCCGAGCCACATCCCCGTCATGCCGCCGAGCGACAGGCCCACGAGGTGGGCCTGCTCGACGCCGAGCTCGTCGAGCAGCGCCAGGACGTCGGTGCCCAGGTCGCCGAGCTCGTAGGGCCCCGGCGGCACCGGCGACGCGCCGTGCCCGCGCGCGTCGTAGCGGACCACCCGGAACCCGCGCTCCACCAGCGGCGCGACCTGGGGTTCCCACATCCGCAGGTCGCTGCCGAGCGACCCGCCGAACACGACCACCGGCCCGTCCCCCGGTCCGTCCACGACCCGGTGCAGCTTCACGGCACTCACGGGCCTCACACCCGGAAGAAGACGGTCTCGCCGTCCCCCTGCAGCCGCACCTCGAAGCGGTAGCCGTCGCCGGTCTTCGCCGCGATCAGCGTGCCGCGCCGCTGCTCCGGCACCGTCGCCAGCACCGGGTCGCCCGCGTTGTCCTGGTCTTCGAAGTAGATCCGCGTGACGACCCGGTGGAGCAGGCCGCGCGCGAACACCGAGACGTCGATGTGCCGCGCCTGCGGGGTGCCGCCCTCGCCGGGGACGACGCCCGGGAGCAGGGTGAGGATCCCGTAGGTGCCGTCGGTCTCCGTCGGGCAGCGGCCGAAGCCGCGGAACTCGCCGTTCGCCGCGCCGCGCGGGTCGTCCGGGTGGCGGAAGCCGCCGTCCGGGTCGGCCTGCCACGTCTCGATCATGGCGTCCGGGACCGGGTCGCCGTTGCCGTCGCGGACGGTCCCGCGGATCCAGAACGCGCCCGGCGTGCCCTCGGGCACGACGTGCGGGCCGTCGGGCCAGGGCAGCCCGATCGACAGGTACGGGCCGACGGTCTGCGAAGGGGTCGGAAGCAGCTTGGTCATTCGTCTTCGTCCTCTTCCTCTTCGAACACCGACGCGTCGCGCCCGCGCAGCACGATGTCGAACTGGAACCCGAGCGCCCACTCGGCCTGCGTGATGTCGTGGTCGTAGCGCGACACCATCCGCTGCCGGGCCTTCTCGTCCGGGATCGAGTTGAAGATCGGGTCCTGGGAGAACAGCGGGTCGTCCGGGAAGTACATCTGGGTGACCAGCCGCTGGGTGAACGCCGAGCCGAACACCGAGAAGTGGATGTGCGCCGGGCGCCAGGCGTTGTCGTGGTTCTTCCACGGGTAGGCGCCGGGTTTGATGGTGGTGAAGGTGTAGCGGCCGTCGCTGTCGGTCAGGGTGCGGCCGACGCCGTCGAAGTTCGGGTCGAGCGGGGACGGCCAGCGGTCGCCGGTGTGCCGGTAGCGGCCGCCCGCGTTCGCCTGCCAGATCTCCACGAGCGAATCGCGCACCGGGCGGCCTTCGCCGTCGAGGAGCCGTCCGGTGACGATGATGCGCTGGCCCTGCGGTTCGCCGGCGTGCTGCCGGGTGAGGTCGTTGTCGTGCTCGCCGAGGCGGCCGCGCCCGAGCAGCGGGCCGGTGACCTCGGTCAGCATCTGCGGGAGCAGGACGAGGTCCTGCTTCGGGTGCCGCAGCGCCGTGGAGCGGTAGCCGCTGGAGTCGAGGGGCGGGTGGGTGCCTTCGGGGTCTTCCCCGTAGCGCGGCAGCCGGAATTCGGTCGGAGTGGCCACGTTTCTCTCCCTTATCGACCTTCGAGGACGACGGCCAGCCCCTGGCCGACGCCGATGCAGATGGCAGCCAGGCCCCAGCCACCGCCGCGGCGGTGCAGGTCGTGCGCCAAGGTGCCGAGGATCCGGCCGCCGGACGCGCCGAGCGGGTGCCCGATGGCGATCGCGCCGCCGTGGGTGTTCACGATCTCCGGGTCGAGGTCCTTCCAGTCGCGCAGGCAGGCCAGCGACTGCGCGGCGAACGCCTCGTTGAGCTCGACCGCGGCCAGGTCGTCCCAGCCGATGCCGGCACGTTCGAGGGCGATCTCCGCCGCGCGCACCGGGCCGATGCCGAAGACGTCCGGGTCGACGCCGGCCGCGCCGCGGCCGGCGATCCGGGCGAGCGGGGCCTTGCCCAGGCGGCTCGCGGCCGCCTCGTCGCCGAGGAGGAGGGCCGAGGCGCCGTCGTTCAGCGGGGAGGCGTTGCCCGCGGTGACGGTGCTGTTTTCCTTGCGGAACACGGGCTTCAGCTTGGCGAGCTTCTCGGGGCTGGAGTCCGGGCGGATGCCTTCGTCGCGGGCCAGGTCGACGCCCTCGACCGGGACGACCAGGTCGTCGTAGAAGCCCTCGTCCCACGCCTTGGCGGCGTTGACGTGGCTGCGGGCGGCGAAGGCGTCCTGCTCGTCGCGGCCGATTCCGTAGCGCTCGGCGAGCTGCTCGGTGGACTCGCCGAGGGAGATCGTCCACTGCGAGGGCATCGCCGGGTTGACCATGCGCCAGCCGAGCGCGGTGTTGTACAGGGTCTGGTTGCCCGTGGGGAACGCCTTCTCCGGCTTCGGCATGACCAGCGGCGAGCGGGTCATGGACTCGACGCCGCCGGCGACGACGAGGGAGGCGTCGCCGGTCTGGATCGCGCGGCTGGCCTGGATGGCCGCGTCGAGGCCGGAGCCGCAGAGGCGGTTGACCGTGCTGCCGGGGACGGTCGTGGGCCAGCCGGCGAGGAGAGCGGCCATGCGGGCGACGTTGCGGTTGTCCTCGCCCGCACCGTTCGCGTCACCGAGGGTGACTTCGTCCACTGTGGACGGGTCGAGGTCGTTGCGCTGTGCCAGAGCGCGCAGGACTCCGGCGGCGAGGTCGTCGGGGCGGACGCCGGCCAGCGCGCCGCCGTAGCGGCCGAACGGGGTGCGGATCGCGTCGAGGATGTAGACGTCGGTCATGCGCTTGCCTTCTCCAGGTCTCGCAGGAGGGTCAGCTCCTGCTCCGTGGGCGCCGGGGTGGTCTCGAGGTCGTCGGCCACCTTCAGTTTCCACCCCGTGGCCGCAATGGCGCTGTCGAGGTCCACGCCGGGGTGGAGCTGCGTCAGGGTGAGCTCCGCGGTCTCGGGGTCGGGACGCAGCAGGCCCAGGTCCGTCACCACCAGTGTCGGGCCTTGGCCGGGGAGGCCGAGCTTCTCGCGGTCGCCCTTGCCGGTTCCGTGGCCGAACGACGTCACGAAGTCGACCTTCTCCACGAAAGCCCTGGGGTTCTGGCGCAGGACGATGAACACCTCGCCACACGAGGCCGCGATCTCCGGGGCGCCGCCCGCGCCCGGCAGCCTGACCTTCGGGTCGTGGTAGTCCGAGCCGATCACCGTCGTGTTGATGTTGCCGAACTTGTCCAGCTGGGCCGCACCCAGGAAACCCACGTCGATGCGGCCGGGCTGGAGCCAGTAGTTGAACACCTCCGGCACGCTGATCACCGCGTCCGCCGTGTCGGCCAGCTCGCCGTCGCCGATGGACAGCGGCAGGCGGGACGGCTTCGCGCCCAGGCAGCCGGATTCGTAGATCAGCGTCAGGTTCGGCGCGTGCGCGCGGCGGGCGAGGTTCGCCGCCTTGCTCGGCAGGCCGATGCCGACGAAGCAGGACATGCCGTCGCCGAGGGCGCGGGCCGCCGCCACGCTCATCATCTCGTCGGAGGAGTACTGGGCACTCATGCCGTCACCCCGGTCAGCTCGTTCAGCCACTTCGTGAACTCTTCGCGGTCGCTCCCGATCTTGTCCCAGGCCTGGTACGCCGAGTTGTCCCGCTCGTAGTAGCCCGCCGCGTACGACGGCTTCGCGCCGCCCGGGACCTCCGCCACCGCCGTGACCACCCACGCCGGGAGCACGACCGCGCCCGGGCGGGGCGCCAGTTCGTCGACGATCTCCTCGACCGTCACCAGAGACCGCTTCGCCGCCAGTACCGCTTCCTTCTGGACGCCGGTGATGCCCCACATCTGGACGTTGCCGGAGCGGTCGGCGCGCTGGGCGTGGACGATCGAGACGTCCGGGTTCAGCGCCGGGACCGCCGTCAGCTTCTCGCCGGTGAACGGGCAGGTGATCGGCTTGATCGTGGCGGTCTGCGCCGGGAGGTCGGTGCCGGTGTAGCCGCGCAGCACCGCGAACGGCAGGCCGGACGCGCCGGCGACGTACCGGTTCGCCATGCCGGCGTGGCTGTGTTCCTCGATTTCCAGCGGCACCGGCCACTCGTGCTGGACGGCGTCGCGGAAGCGGTGCAGCGAGCCGACGCCCGGGTTGCCGCCCCAGGAAAAGATCAGCTTGCGCGCGCAGCCCGCCCCGATGAGCTGGTCGTACACGATGTCGGGGGTCATCCGCACCAAAGTGAGATCCCGGCGGCGCTGCCGGATGATCTCCTGCCCGGCCGCGACCGGGATGAGGTGCGTGAACCCTTCGAGCGCGACGGTGTCGCCGTCGTGCACCAGCCGGGCCACGGCCTCCTCCAGTGACAGCAGCTCTGCCATCCCACGCTCCGAATCCGTTCGCATCACGCACACTCGTTCTGTCACCGAACATAGCACGGCGAACGGTGGCCCGACCAGACGTCTTCCACCCAATGGATGACGCACGCACGGCGAAGGGGACTTTTCTCGCGACAGCCGCGGGAAAAGTCCCCTTCGAAAGCAGCGCTCAGCCGATCCGGACCAACCTCGAGCCGTGGGACGGCACGGTGGACCGCCTGCTGCGTCCCGGATTTGCCGTACGCGTGGTACCACTGCCGCAGCGTGGTCTTCGCCCCCGAAGAGGCGCTCTTTCATGGGCTCACGAGGTGTCTCGTTAGACGCTGTCGGACGCGAAAAGGCTCTGGACGGCGACGGCGGCGGCGCCCCGGGCCCACTCCTCGAACGGCAGGGGCCGGATGACCAGACCGCACCGGGCGGCGCTGGCGAACGCCTGGACCGCGAAGGTCCGGCGGATCTGCTCCTCGAACAGGTCGTAGGTGGCGACGCCCTCACCCGAGACCACCACCCGTTCCGGGCCGAACAGGTTGACCAGCGCGGCCAGCCCCAGGCCGATCGCGTGGCCCGCGGCGGCGAAGACCTCCCGCAGCGGCTCGTCGCCGCCACGAGCGCGTGTCACGGCGTCGTCCATCGACAGCGCGGGTTCGCCGGTGACCTGCCGGGCGCGCGTCAGGATCGCTTCGGTGGACGCGATCGCCTCGACGCAGCCCTGGCCACCGCAGTGGCACGGCGGCCCGTCGTCGGCGACCGGGACGTGCCCGATCTCGCCCGCGACGCCGTGGGCGCCACGGACCAGACCGCCGTTCACGACCAGCGCGCTGCCGATCCCCGTCCCCACGGTGACCAGCGCGAACGACGACGCGCCGACCCCTTCGCCGAACCACTGCTCGGCGACGGCGAGGGCCTTGACGTCGTTTTCCAAAGTCACCGCGAGCCCCGTGGCCGCTTCAAGGAGTGAAGCCAGGGGAACATCCCGCCAGCCGAGGAACGGCGAGTACCGGACGACGCCGGACGCTCGGTCGACGTCGCCGGACACCGCGACACCCAGGCAGTAGGCGCGCTCGCGGAGGTCGCCGGTCAGCAGCTCGCCGACGAGGTCGGCCAGCGCCTGCACGACGTGGCCGACGTCGTGGCTGGTCAGGGCGTGGCGGGCGCTGGCCCGGACGTCGGCGCGCAGGTCGGTGACCACGCCGATCAGGTCGTCGCCGGTGATCTTGACGCCGACGAAGTACTCGCGGTCCGGGCGGATCGCGAGGGGGTTCGCCGGACGTCCCGCACCCGGCGCGGTGCGGCCGCCGGAGGCGAGTTCTTCGAGGTAACCGGCTTCGATGAAGGGCCGGGCGGCCTTGGTGACCGCCGCCGAGGAGAGCCCGGTGCGGCGGGCGACGTCGACGCGCGAAACCGGCCCTTCGGTGAGGACCGTGGTGAACACGGTCCCGGCCGCGGGGCTGGTGATTGGCGCCCTTGCCGGTGCACTGCGAGGCATGGCCGGAAGGCTAGGCAGCATTAATTAACTTCGTCAAGAATTTATTTCTGAGCTGGTCAGCTCTACGCTGTCGGGCATGTCGCTCGTCGAACACGACCCCGCGCACCGGCTCTGGCTGCTGCACACCCGCGAGAGCTCGTACGCCCTCCGGCTGGACGCCGACGACCGCCCGCGGCACGTCCACTGGGGCCCGCCGCTGACGCTGGCCCAGGCCACACAGGTCGCCGCGCGCCGCAATCCGGCCGACAGCAGCTTCGACGAGCCCGGCGACGAGCGGCAGGAGCTCCCGGCCGAGGGCGGCGCGTTCTTCGGCGTCGCGGCACTGGCCGTCCGGTACGCCGACGGCACTTCGGCGCTCGAGTGGCGCTACGACGGCTTCGCGCTCGAAGACGACACGCTCGTCGTGCGGCTCACCGACCGGCACTACCCGCTGGAGCTGTCCCTGCACTACCGCGTCCGCGGCGACGTCGTCGAGCGCTGGACGTCGCTGCGGCACACCGGTCCGGAAGCGCCCATTGCGTTGCTGCGCACGGATTCCGCGTCGTGGACGCTCCCCCGGCGCGACGGCGCGCGGCTGAGCCGGACGTCCGGCGCGTGGAGCGCCGAGTACGGCGTGCTGCGGGAACCACTGCCGGTCGGCGAGACCACGCTCACCAGCCGTCGCGGCGCCTCCAGCCACCAGGTCAACCCGTGGGTGATGCTCGACGCGGGCGACGCGACCGAGACCGCCGGCGAGGTGTGGAGCAGCGCGCTGGCGTGGAGCGGGAGCTGGCGGATCACCGTGGAGCGCACGCACACCGGCCGCGTCACGTGGACCGGCGGGTTCGGGCACGAGCACGTCACCTGGCGGCTGCAGCCCGGCGAGACGTGGGAGACGCCGGTCTTCGCCGGGCTCTACACGGCCGACGGCTTCGGCGGCACCAGCCGGCGCTGGCACTCCTACGTCCGCGAGTTCGTCCAGCCGCACCCGGGCGAGCTGCGGCCGGTCGTCTACAACTCCTGGGAGGCGACCGGCTGGGACGTCGACGAACAGACCGAAACCGAGCTGGCCGCGGCGGCCGCGCGCCTCGGGGCGGAACTGTTCGTCATGGACGACGGCTGGTTCGGCGCCCGCACCGGCGACTCGGCCGGGCTCGGCGACTGGATCGCCAACGAACGGCGCTTCCCGGCCGGGCTGGGGCCGCTGGTCGAGGCGGTCCACGCGCACGGGATGCGGTTCGGGCTGTGGGTCGAGCCGGAGATGGTCAACCCGGACAGCGACCTCTACCGCGCGCACCCGGACTGGGTGCTGCACATGGCCAACCGCTCGCGGACGACGTTGCGCAACCAGCTGGTCCTGAACTTCGCGCGGCCGGAGGTCGCGGACTGGGCCCACAAGTGGCTCGACGGTCTGGTCGGCGAGCACGGCATCGACTACCTCAAGTGGGACATGAACCGCGCGTTCACCGAGGCGGGCTGGCCCGAAGCCGGTCCGGACGCGCAGCGGCTGTGGGTCGGCCACGTGCGGGCGGTGTACGCGATCCTGGACCGGCTGCGTGCCGACCACCCGGACCTGCGGATCCAGGGGTGCGCGGGCGGCGGCGGGCGCACCGACCTGGGAATCCTCGCGCGCACCGACGAGATCTGGGCGTCGGACAACACCGACGCCGCCGACCGGATCACCATCCAGCACGGCTACGGCCAGCTCTACCCGGCCGGCACGATGTCGGCCTGGGTGACCGACAGCCCGAACCCGGCGACGAAGCGGGAAGCGCCGCTGAGCTTCCGGTTCCACGTGGCGATGGCGGGCGTGCTCGGCCTGGGCGGTGACCTGCCGCGCTGGACGCCGGACGAACTCGCCGAAGCGGCGTCGCTCGTGGCGCTGTACAAGGAGATCCGGCCCGTCGTGCAGCACGGCACGCTGTACCGGCTGGCGGATCCGGCGGTCTCCGCGCTGACGGCGGTGCAGTACGTGCTCGGCGACGAGGTGGTCCTCTTCTTCTGGCGGCGGCCCACGGAGTTCGCTCGGCCGTTCACCCCGCCGCGGCCGGCGGGCCTGGATCCGGCCGGGCGCTACCGCGACCAGGACGGCGTCGTGCACCACGGGGCGGTGTTGCTGAGCCACGGCCTGGACGTCGATCTGCCCGGCAGCGGGTACGCGAGCGCGGTGGTGCGGCTGGCGCGGGTGGGCTGAATCGCCGGTGACATCCGGGGCTTCGCCCCAAGTCGGGGCTCCGCCACCCGAACCCCCGAAAACCGTCGGTGCGGTGACCTAGGCTGTCGGGGTGGCCAAGATCGCGGTGACCCGATGGATTCCCGACGACGCGGTGAAGCTCCTCGCCGAAGCGGGCGAGGTGGCGGTCTCCCCCGCCGACCGGCCGTTGACGCCTGCCGAACTGCACGAGTTCGTCGGCGGCGCGTCGGCCGTGGTTGGGATGCTGCACGACCGGCTCGACGGCGCGCTGGCCGACGCCGCCGGTCCCGGGCTGAAGGTGGTCGCGAACGTCGCCGTCGGGTACGACAACGTCGACGTCGCGGCGCTGGCCGAACGCGGCGTCGTCGTCACCAACACGCCGGGTGTGCTCACCGACGCCACCGCCGACCTCGCCTTCGGGCTGCTGCTCGCCGTCACGCGACGCCTCGGCGAAGGCGAACGGCTGCTGCGCTCGCGCACGCCGTGGTCGTTCCACCTCGGCTTCCTGCTCGGCTCCGGTCTGCAGGGCAAGACGCTCGGCGTCGTCGGGTTCGGGCAGATCGGGCGGGCGATGGCGCACCGGGCGTCGGCGTTCGGGATGTCCGTCGTCTACTCCGGACGGTCCAAAAAGGACACCGATGCCGGATTCGTGTCGTTCGAGGAGCTGCTCGCGCGCGCGGACGTCGTCTCGCTGCACTGCCCGCTGACGCCCGAGACGCGGCACCTCATCGACGCCGCCGCGTTGCGCGCCATGAAACCCGGCGCGTACCTGGTGAACACGACCCGCGGCCCGGTCGTCGACGAAGCCGCGCTGGCCGACGCGCTGGAAGCCGGGGAGATCGCCGGGGCCGCCCTCGACGTGTTCGAGAAGGAACCCGAGGTCGAACCGCGGCTGCTCGGCCGGGACGACGTCGTGCTCAGCCCGCACCTGGGTTCGGCGACGGTCGAGACCCGCACCGCGATGGCCGTGCTGGCCGCGCGCAACGTCACGGCGGTGCTCGCCGGGCGTCCCCCGCTGACGGAGGTGAAGCCGTGACCCGTGTCGTCATCGCGCCCGACAAGTTCAAGGGCAGTCTCACCGCGGTCGAGGCCGCGGAGGCGATCGCGCTCGGCGTGCGCGATGCCTTGCCGGACGCGGAAATCGTCACCTGCCCGGTCGCCGACGGCGGGGAGGGCACCCTGGACGTCCTGGAAGCCGCGGGCGCGCGGATCGTGCGGCTGGCGGTTCGCGGGCCGCTCGAGGAGCCGGTTCAGGCGCGGTACGCGGTGCTGGACGGCACGGCGTACATCGAATCCGCGCGCGCGTGCGGCATCGAATTCGTCGAGCCCTCGCCGGCGACCGCGCTGGCCGCGCACACCTGGGGCGTCGGCGAGCTGCTGGCGGACGCGCTGATCCACGGCGCCAGGCAGCTCGTGCTCACGGTCGGCGGCACGGCCAGCACCGACGGCGGTGCCGGGATGCTGGGCGCACTGGGCGCCGGCGTGCTCGACGCGTTCGGTGCGCCGGTCGGCCTGGGCGGCGGGACGCTGACGCGAGTGGCGTCGACCGAGCTGACGCCGGTGCGGGAACGGCTGGAGGGCGTGCGCGTGGCGGTCGCGACCGACGTGACGAACCCGCTGCTGGGCCCGGATGGCGCGGCGGCGGTGTTCGGGCCGCAGAAGGGGGCCGGGCGTTCGGAGGTGGCACTGCTCGAAGAGGGACTGACGCGGTGGGCCCACGCGCTGCAGGTGGGCGGCGCGCCGGACGTCGCCCGGGTGCCGGGGGCGGGCGCCGGCGGCGGCGTGGCGGCGGGGGCGATCGCGCTCGGGGCGAGCGTCGAGTCCGGGTTCGACCTCATCGCCGGGCTGACCGGGGTCGATCAGGCGCTGGACGGCGCGGATCTCGTGATCACCGGCGAGGGATCGCTGGACGAGCAGAGCTTGAACGGCAAGGCCCCGGCGGGCATCGCCGACCGGGCGCGGCCGCGCGGGGTGCCGCTGATGGCGCTGGCGGGCCGGATCCAGCTCGACGCGGCGGGGCTCGCGCGGCTGGGCGTGGTGGGGAGCAGCGCGTTGATCGATCACGCGCCTTCGCTGGACCACGCCCGCACTCACGCGGCGGAGTTGCTGCGGGTCCGGGCGGCGGAACTGGTCCGCGCTTGGCGGGCGGGGTAGCGGCGGACGCTCCGGGCCGCCGCGACCGGATGCCGCCGTGGCACGCGGCGCGAGCGAACGGACCTTTCGCACCCGAGGTGCGAAAGGCCCGTCCGCCGCGGTCAGCTCGTGTGCTGGGGCAGCACGGCGAACGCCACGCCGCCCGCTTGGTCCTCTTGGACGTCGAGCACCTTGTCGTCCAGCAGCGCGGCCGCCTGGGGCTCGAGGAACACCTTCGGCCCCTCTTCGGTGCCCAGCACGCTGTCGCCCGCTGCCGGCTCGGGGGCCACCGACAGCGCCAGCTGGGCGCTTTCGCCGTCGGTGTTCTGGACCGCCAAGCGGAGCCCGGCGTCGCCCTCCCCCTGGCTCGTCAGGGCGGTGATCGCCTCGGCGGCGGCTTCGGTCACGGTCAGCATCTTCGGCCTTCCCTTCGTCGCGGTCCGATGCACTGAGGTCCCCACGCTAGGGGCGTCCGAACGGACGTGCAGCCTGAGCGGATCAGCCCTGCCGCGCCGCGCGAATGGCATCCGCCACCGATTCGCCGGCGTAGTCCGTCGTCTCGCGGCGGCCCTGGTTCGAGTGCCGGCGGGGCACCGTCTCCTCCGGGACCACCGGCTCGAAATCCGGGGGTGCGTCCTCGATCGTCTCGTCGAGCTCCGCCGCCGGCGTCGCCGCGAGCGGGCGCTCCGGCACCGGCTCCGGCTCGGCGTCCGGCACCTCTTCGGCCAGGCGCTGGTCCATCGGCTCGCCTTCGCGAACCTCCCGGGGCGTGGTGCCGTAGCGGTTGGCGGCGCTCCAGTGCTCGGGTGGCTCGATGCCCTCTTCGAGCGAGTCAACGCGCAGTTCGTCCTCGTCCAGCGCCTCGCTGGGGCTCAAGCTCTGCGATTCGGCCGAGTCACGGTCACTCACTGGCCCTCCTGGCGCATCGAAAATTTGTCGTCGCCGGTGACCTACCCCGGCCGGCGGGGCGGCGAAACCCCCGCGGTGTCACGGGGATCACATTTCTTCAACTGGTTTAACACATTCACAAGTTTGTGAACGCGAGGTAGGTTGGGATCATGGCCACCACCAGGTGCGCACCGGAGCACCGGCTGCTCGCCACCGACCCGGACCGCCACCACGAGCTCGGCACGCACGCGGCGTGGTACGTCGTGGCCGGCGTGGTGACCACCGGCCTGCAGGCCGTCCTGTTCCTCCTGCTGCGCGACGAGCTCGGCTCCCAGGTGGCGAACCTGGTCGCGATCGCGCTCACCACGGTCGGGAACACCGAGTTCCACCGCCGCGTCACCTTCGCCGGGCGTCCCAGCAACGCCGGGAAACGGCACTTGCAGGATCTGCTCACCTTCGCCTTCTACGCCCTGTACGGCTCAGCCGTGCTGGCCGTCCTCGACGCCTTCGTCGACCGGCCGACGTCGTGGGAGGAAACCGGCACGCTGCTGCTGGCCAGCCTGGTCGGCGGGTTCGTGCGGTTCGCCGTGCTGCGCTGGTGGGTCTTCGCGCACCGCACCGGACCGGCCGCGGCCGCCCACACCGGCTAGCGTCTGCGGGCGTGGCGTCGGACGACATCAAGCCCCACTCGGGCGGCACCGAACCGGACTACCGCTTCACGCTGGCCAACGAACGCACCTTCCTCGCCTGGCTCCGCACGGCCCTCGGCCTGCTCGCGGGCGGCGTGGCCGTGCACCAGCTGGTGCCGTCGCCGGCCGCGGCGAGCACGGTGCTCGCCGGGCTGTGCGTCGCGCTGGCCGCCGTCCTCGCCGCGACGGCGTACCCGCGGTGGCGGCGGGTGCAGATCGCGATGCGGGCCGGCGACCCCCTGCCGCCGAGCCGGATGATCCTGGCGCTGACGGGCGGCCTGCTGGCGCTCATCGTCGCCGCGGCCGTGCTGCTGGTGGTCTCGTGAGTGACACGGAAGGCTGCGGACGGTGACGGCCGCGAAAACCGGTCCGCATGCCCGGCCTTCCCGCCGAGCCGGACGACCCGACGTGGAGGACGAGCGCCGCCGGACGCGAATACCGCTGGTTCGCGATTATCGTGACGTCAAAAGTACCGTCAAACGACTCGAGATCCGGCCGTGACCACCCCCACCGGCGCTCAGGCCGAGCGCACCGGCCTCGCCTGGCGGCGGACCGCGCTCTCATCCGCCGGCTGCACGGTACTGCTCCTGCACTCCGCCGCCCAGCGCCATTGGGGTGGCACGCTGGTCCCCGTACTGCTCGCCGCCGGGACGTCTGCCCTGCTGGCGGGCATCGGGATGCACCGCGAACGGGCCTTGCGGGCCGCCGAACCGGGGCCGCCGAGCCCCGTACTGCCGGCCATCGCGTCGCTCGCCGTGACCGTGACGGCCGCTTCCGTGGTCGTCTTCCACTGACGAGTGAACTCGGCACATCCTGAAACCGATTAATCGCAATGTGCGGGTGCGGGTCGCGGGAACATCACGGTCCCTACTGCTAACGGGGTATTGGTCGTTGAAATCTGGACTGACCCACCCGGAGGTGCTTACGATTACCCTGCGTCGCACGGACCGCAGATGCACCTTGATCTACCCGAGCATCTGCGATGGATCAGTTACGGAGTGTTGAACCCCCGGCAGCGACGGTCGAGGGTCGGCCGGGGAGACGACCATGACAGCACCGCCGAGGACCACCGAAGCATCCGCTTCCAGCGTTCGCGATTATCGCACTCCCGAGTCATTGCCCCGCCCGGGCGGACGGCTCACCAAGGAGGACCTCGACCCGCTCGTGAAGGACGCGGGCGGGGGCAACCCGGCCGCGATCCACTCGCTGCTGCAGATGATCGAGCCGGTGGTGGTCCGCTACTGCCGCGCCCGCATGGGCGGCCGGGACCTCTCCTACCTGTCGGCCGACGACGTCGCCCAGGAAGTCTGCCTCGCCGTGCTCAAGGCCCTGCCCGACTACCAGGACCGCGGCGGCTCCTTCCTGTACCTGGTCCACGCGATCGCGGCCAACAAGGTCGCCGACGCCTACCGAGCCGTCGCCCGCGACCGCTCCGAGCCCGTCCCCGAGCTCCCGGAGCGCCCCCTGGTCTCCGGCAACGAGCCCGAGAGCCACGCGCTGCACCTCGACCTCGGCGCCCGCCTCGGCCGGCTGCTCGCCTCCCTGCCCCGGGTGCAGCAGGAGATCCTGACCCTGCGCATCGCCGTCGGCTTCTCCGCGACCGAAACCGCCGAAGCCCTGGGGATTTCCGCGGGCAACGTCCGCGTGACGCAGCACCGGGCCCTGACCCGGCTGCGCGGCATGATCCGCGACGACGAGTTCTGACAAGCCATTTCAGCGGCGGGCGGGGAAACCTCTCTTTACCCCCTGGAGGAGGTGGCCCCGCCCGCATCCAGCCGATAGACCGTGCGGGCGTTGTGCTCGAAGACGGCCAGGCGCTCGGCGTCCGACAGCGAGCCCGTCAGGGCGATCGCCGCGTCGAGGACGAGTTCGTAGGACGCCGCCAGTTCGCAGACCGGCCAGTCCGAGCCGAACAGCAGGCGCGCCGGGCCGAACGCCGCCAGCACATGGTCGACGTACCGGCGCAGGTGCCCGACCTCCCAGCCCGTCCAATCGGCCTCGGTGACCAGCCCGGACAGCTTGCAGACGACGTTCTCGCGCGCCGCCAGCGCGGCCACGCCGGACGCCCACGGCTCCCAGTCCCCCGCCGCGATCGGGGGCTTCGCCGCGTGGTCGAGGACCAGGCGCAGCTGGGGCAGCCGCAACGCCACCTCGGCCGCGGCCGGCAGCTGCGAGGGGCGGACCAGCAGGTCGAACGCCAGCCCCGCCGCCGCCACGGTGCTCAGCCCGGCGACCACTTCCGGCCGCAGCAGCCAGTCGTCGTCCGGCTCGCCCTCCACCCGGTGCCGGATCCCGACCAGCGGGCCGTCGAGGGCGGCCAGCCGGTCGGCGACGTCCGGAGCGGTGAGGTCCACCCAGCCGACCACGCCCGCGATCACGGGCTCCGCCGCCGCGGTCGCGAGGAACTCCGCCGTCTCCTCTTCCGACGACACCGTCTGGACCAGGACGGTCGCGTGCACGCCCGCCGCCTTCGTCACCGCGCGCAGGTCGCCGGCCGTGTACGGGCGGCGGATCGGGTCCATGGCCGTCCCCGCCATCCACGGGTACTCGCGCCGCGAGGGGTCCCACAGGTGGTGGTGCGCGTCGATCATGAGACTCCTTCGGCGATGACGACGTCGGCGCGCAGCAGTCCCGCGTCGGCCAGCTCGGTCCACAGGGCCGTCGGCACGGCCGTCCTGGCCCGCCGCGCGTTCACGCCGACCTGCTCCGGATCATGCGCGCCGACGACCACCGACGCCACCACGGGATGCGCCATCGGCAGCGCCAGCGCCGCTTCCGGCAGCTCGACGCCGTGCCGCGCGCAGACCCGGGCGATCCGCCGGGCCCGCTCGACCAGCTCCGCCGGCGCTTCGGCGTAGTCGTAGACCCGGCCCGGTTCGGCGGTCGCCAGGATCCCGCCGTTGAACGCGCCCCCGACCACCACGCGGACGTCCCGCGCGGCGCACAACGGGAACAGCTCGTCCAGCGCGGGCTGGTCGAGCAGCGTGTAGCGGCCGGCCACCAGCAGGACGTCCAGGTCGGTGCGGCGGACGAACTCGGCCAGCATCGGCGCCTGGTTCATCCCGGCCCCGAACGCGCCGATCACGCCCTGCTCCCGCAGCTCCCGCAGCGCGGGGAAGGCACCGCGCAGGGCGTCCTCGAAGTGATCGTCGGGGTCGTGGACGTAGACGATGTCGACGCGGTCGAGGCCCAGCCGGGTCAGGCTCTCCTCGAGCGAGCGCAGGACGCCGTCGCGGCTGAAGTCCCACCGGCGCTTGTACGCGGCCGGCACGGCGAAGCCCTGGTCGTCCCGGGCGCCGGCGCCGTCCGGGTTCGGCTCCAGCAGGCGGCCGACCTTCGTCGAGAGCACGTACTCGTCCCGCGGGTACGAGCTCAGTGCCGCGCCCAGCCGGGCCTCCGACAGGCCGAGGCCGTAGTGCGGCGCGGTGTCGAAGTAGCGGATGCCCTCGTCCCACGCGCGCCGGACGGTCGCGGCCGCCGTTTCGTCGCTGATCGCGTGGTACAGGTTGCCCAGCTGCGCGCAGCCGAGCCCCAGCGGGGACAGGGAGAGTTCCAACGCGGTCACTCCTTCACCGGCGGTTCCCAGACCGGTCCGAGGCCGGTGTCGTCGCCGGAGCAGTCGTCTTCGAGGACGTGGAACAGGGCGGGTCCGTTACGCCGGGTCCGCCGGGAGGGGACACCGGCTGCGCGCGGAGCCACCCGTTGTGGTGTGCGCTGGTGGGTCATCGCCCCTCCTTCGCCGGGACATGGCACGCTGGGGAGTAACACCGAAACATCCGAGGTCTGTTGCAGGGAGGGCGGACGCGATGCCCGTCACCGATGTCGCGATCGACAAGATCAAGGACATGATCATCACCGGCGAGCTGGCGCCGGGCGACCGGCTGCCGAAGGAGGCCGAGCTGGCCCAGCGGCTCGGGCTGTCGCGCAGTTCCCTGCGGGAGGCCGTCAAGGCGTTGTGCCTGATCAGGGTGCTCGACGTCCGCCAGGGCGACGGCACGTACGTCACCAGCCTCGAGCCCAACCTGCTGCTCGACGCCATGACGTTCGTCGTCGACTTCCACCGCGACGACACCGTGCTCGACTTCCTGGCCGTGCGCCGGATCCTGGAGCCCGCCGCGACCGCGCTGGCCGCGCTGCACATGAGCGACGCCGACATCGCGGAGCTCGGCGCGCTGCTCAGCGAGCTGGAGGACTCGCCGACCGTGGAAGCGCTGGTCGCCAACGACCTGCAGTTCCACCGCAAGATCGCCGACGGCTCCGGCAACCCCGTGCTCTGCTCGCTGCTCGACAGCCTCTCCGGGCCGACCGCGCGCGCCCGGATCTGGCGTGGCCTCACCCAGGAGGGCGCGGTCGCGAAGACCCGCGAACAGCACTCGGCGATCTACGAGGCCATCGCCGCGCGCGAGCCGGAACTGGCCCGCTCGTGGGCGACCGTGCACGTCGCGGGCGTGGAGCAGTGGCTGCGCAACGCCCTGGGCACCGCGGACGACCCGACGGTGCTCGATCAGACAGGGCCCGAACCGGACGCCGAGCCGGCCGCGGAAGCCTCGTAGCACACGCCCTCCTGAGAACGTCGGATCTCCACGGGGTGAGCGTCAGGTTTGGGGCTTTCCGCCCGCGTACCGGGCGATGATCAGCGCGACCAGGATGATGGCGCCGTAGATCGCCCCCTGCCACTCCGCCGTGACGTGCGCGTAGTTGAGCAGGCTGGCCACCGATGCCAGCAGCAGGACGCCGGTGAGGGCGCCGACCAGGGTGCCCTTGCCGCCGTCGAGCGAGACGCCGCCGATCACCGCCGCCGCGAAGACCTGCAGGATCATCCCCGAGCCTTGGTTCGCGCCCAGCGCGCCGACGTAACCGGTGTACGCGAGCCCGCCGATCGCGGCGAGGATCCCGGCGACGACGAACACCGCCCACGCGATCCGGTCGACGCGCACGCCCGCCGCCCGCGCGGCCTCGCGGTTGCCGCCGATCGCGTACAGCGCGCGGCCGACGCGGTGGTAGCGCAGCACCCAGCCGGCGACCGCGAACAGCGCCGCGGCCAGCCACACCGACATCGGCAGCCCGAGGAACGTCGTCGTCGCCAGGTCGGTGAACGAGTCCGGCAGGTTGAACAGCGTCTTGCCCTTGGTCGACCCGACCTGCACCCCACGCAGCACGGTGAGCATGGCCAGGGTGACGATGAAGGCGTTCAGCTTCAGCTTCACGATCAGGAAGCCGTTGACGAACCCGACCAGCGCCCCGCACAGCGGGATCACCAGCAGCCCGACCGCGGCGGGCAGCTCGACGCCGAAGCCGGCCGACGCCGCCGGGATCACGACCATCGCGCCCAGCGCCGGTGCCAGGCCCATCGTCGATTCCAGCGACAGGTCGAACTTCCCGGTGATCAGCACGAGCGACTCGCCCAGCACGACCAGGGACAGCGCCGCCGACGCGGTCAGGATGCTGACGATGTTGCTCCAGCCGACGAAGGTGTCGTCGACCAGGCCGCCGATGAGGAACACGACGACCAGGGCGGGCAAGAGCGCGAGTTCACGCAGCCAGACGGCCTTGCGGCGCCGCGGTGGGGCGGGCAGCTCCGTCTGGGGAGAGGTCATCACGTCGGTCACGAAAGCTCGACTCCTTCGATGTCGGCCACGAGGTCGCCGTCGGACCACCCGGCCTGGTGTTCGGCGACCACGGCCCCGGCGCGCAGCACCAGGACCCGGTCGCTCAGGCGCAGGTCGTCGAGCTCGTCGCTGACGATCAGCACCGCCTTGCCCTCGGCGCGCACCCGGTCGACGACCGCGAGCAGCGCCTCCTTCGACTTCACGTCCACACCCGCAGTCGGGTTGATCAGCACGACCACCCGCGGATCGCTCAGCAACGCCCGCGCCAGCACGACTTTCTGCTGGTTGCCGCCGGACAGGTCGGAGACCGGCTGGTCGGCACCCGCGGCCACGATGTCGTAGTCCTTCAGGGCCTGCGACGCCTTCGCGTACCGCGTGGCCGGGGACGCGATCCCGCCGCGGCCCAGCTTGTCCAGGATGGACAGGGTGGCGTTGTCCGCGATCGAGTGCGCCAGCACCAGGCCTTCGTGGTGCCGGTCGCGCGGCACGCACCCGATCCCCGCCCGCAGCGCCGCCGGGATGTCGCCCGGCCGCAGCGGCGACCCGTCGACGCGGATCGTGCCCGCGGACGGTGTCCGCAGGCCGTAGACCGTCTCGGCGACCTGGTGCTTCCCGCTGGCGTTGCTGCCCGCGAGCCCGACGACCTCACCGCGGCGCAGCCGGAAGGAGACGTCACGGAAGCCGTCACCGGCCAGCCCGTCCACCGAAAGGATCTCGTCCGCGCCGGCGTCGAGGGCCTCCCGCGAAGCGGCGTCCCGCACCGACAGGCCGCCCGGCTCGCCTGTCATGGCGTCGACCAGCTCGGCCTTGCCGACCTCGGCCACGGGTGCGGTGAGGACGTGCTTCGCGTCGCGCAGCACGGTCACCGCCTGGCAGACCTCGTAGACCTCGTGCAGGTGGTGCGAGATGAACAGGAACGTCACCCCGCCCGCCTGCATCTGGCGCATCCGTTCGAAGAGCCGCTCGATGGCCTGGCTGTCCAGCTGCGCGGTCGGCTCGTCGAGGACGATGAACCGGGCGCCGTAGGACAGCGCGCGGGCGATCTCGACGAACTGCCGGTCCTCGACCGACAGGTCCCCGGCGGGGGTGTCGACGTCGACGTGCACGTCCCACGAGTCGAGCAGCTCGCGTGCCTTGCGCCGCAACGACTTCCAGCCGATCGAGAACCCGCCGCCCGCCTGCCGGTTGAGGAACAGGTTCTCGGCGACGGTGAGCTGCGGGACGACCATGGCGTGCTGGTACACGCAGGCGACGCGCGCCTTCCACTCGTCCTGTTTGGACAGTGGTGGCGCCGGCCGGCCGCCGAA
Organism: Amycolatopsis sp. NPDC058278; assembly: GCF_042881395.1. NCBI lineage: Bacteria > Bacillati > Actinomycetota > Actinomycetes > Pseudonocardiales > Pseudonocardiaceae > Amycolatopsis > Amycolatopsis sp. NPDC058278. Next base: position 54,122 of record NZ_JBHVXZ010000045.1, read on the forward strand.
CTCGACGTGCCCGGTGTCCGTGGCGGACAGGCCGGTGAGGATGGAGACGAGCGTCGACTTGCCGGCCCCGTTGCGCCCGACGAGCGCGTGCGACTCGCCGGGGTGCACGGTGAGGCTGACGTCGTGGAGCGCCACGGTGGGGCCGTAGCGCTTGCCGACGCCGTGGGCGCTGACCACCGGGACGGCGGATTCGCCGGCGGGCAGCGCGGTCACAGGTTGTTCCCCCAGAGGGCCTTGTCGTCCACGTTGTCCTTGGTGATGACGGGCGCGGGCAGCTGGTCCTCGAGGATGCCGGGGCTGATCTCGACGATGGTGCTGTCGTGGTCGGTCGGGCCCGGCTTGAACGTCTCGCCCGCCATGGCCTTCTTCAGCCAGTACAGGCCGTACTTCGCGTAGGCGTCGGCCGGCTGCGACACGGTGGCGTCCAGCTCACCGGCGCGGATCGCGGCCAGCTCCTGCGGAATGCCGTCGTTCGAGACGAGCACGATGTGCTTCGGGTCCCCGACCGGGAAGAACAGGTTCTTCCGCTTGAGCGCCTGCTCGGTCGGGGCCAGGTAGACGCCGCCGGCTTGCATGTAGACGCCCTTGATGTCCGGGTTCGCCGTCAGCATGCTGTCCAGCCCGGAGGACGCCTTGTCGGCCTTCCACTCGGCCGGGATCTCCAGCACCTGGATGCCCGGGTACTTCTGCTTCATGCAGTCGCGGAAGGCTTCCGAGCGGTCGCGGCCGTTGACCGAGGCGAGGTCGCCCATGATCTGCACGACCTTGCCGGACTTGACCTTCTCGCCGATCGCTTCGCAGGCTTTGGTGCCGTAGGCCTTGTTGTCGGCGCGCACCACCATGGCGACCTTGCCGCTCTCGGGGGCGACGTCGACCGCGACCACCGGCACGCCCTTGTTCTCCGCCTGCTTGAGCCCGGCGACGATGGCCGCCGAGTCCAGCGGCGTCACGACCAGGCCCTTGACGCCCTGGTTGAGGAAGGTGCCGATGTCGGTGATCAGCTTCGCGGGGTCGCTGTCGGCGTTGACCGTCGGGAGGACGTCGACGCCCTCCTCCTTGGCCATCTTGGGCACGTAGTTGTTGTAGGCCTGCCAGAACGGCGAGGTCAGCAGGGGCAGCGTCGCGCCGACCTTGCCGCCCGCGCCGCCACCCGCCGGGGGCGCCGACGCGTTGTCCTTGGTGGACCCGCAGGCGGCCAGTACCAGGCCGCAGACGGCGGCCGTGGCGGCCACCTGGATCACCCTGTTTTGAAATACCACAGCGCGCACCGCATCCTCCTTGATGACAGCGGAAATCAAGTCTGTTTACTGCTGAACCGGGCCGCGAGGACGCAGGCCGTACATGCCGCCGTCGACCGCGAGCGCGGTGCCGGTGGTCGAGGCGGAAAGGGGACTCGCCAGGTAGGCGATCGCGTTGGCGACCTCCTCCGCGGTGACCAGCCGGCCCATGGGCTGGCGGGCCGCGAGGGCCGCGCGTTCGGCAGCCGGGTCGTCGGCGGCGTCGAGCAGCCGGCCCACCCACGGGGTGTCCGCCGTGCCCGGGCACACGCAGTTGACGCGGATGCGATCGGGCAGGTGGTCGGTCGCCATGGCCAGGGTCAGCGAGAGCACCGCGCCCTTGCTGGCCGAGTAGAGCGCGCGGTTGGGCAGGCCGGCCCAGGCCGCGATGGAGCAGGTGTTGACGATCGCCGCGGACGGCGAATTCCTGAGGTGCGGCAACGCGGCCCGGGCGAGCCGGACCATGCCGAGGACGTTGACGTCGAGCACGCGGTGCCACTCGTCGTCGCTGTTGGCGGTGACGTCGCCCTGGGCGCCGATGCCGGCGTTGTTGACGAGGATGTCGAGACGGCCGAAGCGTTCCACGACGGCATCGATCGCCGAGCGGACCTCGTCGTCCGAGGAGACATCGCAGCGGAAGCCGTCGTCTCCGGGCTTGAGGTCGAGGACCGCGACCTGGGCGCCGCGTCCGGCCAGCAAGGTCGCGACGGCCTGGCCGATGCCCGAGGCGCCTCCGGTGACGGCGGCCACCAGGCCCTCGAATTCACTCACTTGCGGACTCCGTCCACTCGGGACCGTCCGGGAAGCGGAACCGGCGCAGCGTGGCGTCGTGCATGCGCGCGGAGAACCCGGGGGCGGTCGGGGCGAGGTAGCGGCCGCGCTCGACGACGGCCGGGTCGGTGAAGTGCTCGTGCAGGTGGTCGACCCACTCGATGGAACGGTCCGCGTCGGTGCCGGACACCGCCACGAAGTCGAACATCGACAGGTGCCGGACGAGCTCGCAGAGCCCGACGCCGCCGGCGTGCGGGCACACCGGGACGCCGAACTTGGCGGCCAGCAGCAGGATCGCCAGGTTTTCGTTGAAGCCGCCGACGCGCGCGGCATCCAGCTGGAGCACCGAAATGGCGTCCGCCTGCAGCAGCTGCTTGAACATCACGCGGTTCTGCACGTGCTCGCCGGTGGCGATCTTGATCGGCGCGAGGGCCTTGGCGATCGCCGCGTGGCCGAGGATGTCGTCCGGGGACGTCGGCTCCTCGATCCAGTACGGGTCGTACGGCGCGAGCTCGGTCATCCAATCGACGGCCGCTTGGACGTCCCAGCGCTGGTTGGCGTCGACGGCGATCCGGACGTCCGGCCCGACGGTCTCCCGCGCCAGTTTCATCCGCCGGACGTCGTCCTCGAGGTTGCCGCCGACCTTGAGCTTGATCATCTCGAAGCCGTCGGCGACCGCCTGTTCGGCGAGCCGCACGAGTTTGGCGTCCGCGTACCCGAGCCAGCCCGGGGACGTGCTGTAGGCGCGGTAGCCGTGCGCTTCGAGCTGTTTCTCCCGTTCGGCACGACCGGGTTCCGCCCGCCGCAGGATCTCCAGGGCTTCGGCCTCGGTGAGCGCGTCGGACAGGTACCGGAAGTCGACCAGTGACACCAGTTCTTCGGGCGTCATCCGCGCCGCGAACTGCCAGACGGGGAGGTTCGCGCAGCGGGCGGCGAGATCCCACGCGGCGTTGACGATCGCCCCGACCGCCATGTGCGCGACGCCTTTTTCCGGGCCCAGCCAGCGGAACTGCGAGTCGCCGACGAGGGTGCGGGACAGGTCGCCGAGCGCGGCCGCGTCCTCCGGGACGTCCCGGCCGACGACGTGCGGGGCCAGCGCGCGGATCGCGGCGGCCTGGACGTCGTTGCCGCGGCCGATGGTGAACGCGAGGCCGTAGCCGTCCGGGCCGCCGTCGGCGTGCAGCACGACGTAGGCGGCGGAGTAGTCCGGGTCGGGGTTCATCGCGTCCGAGCCGTCGAGCTCCTTCGACGTCGGGAACCGGACGTCGAGGACCTCCATGCCGATGATCTTCGCCATGGTCAGACCTGCCTCGCGGTCTGGCGCTGCCGGCCGAGCCCGTCGATTTCGAGCTCGATGACGTCGCCGTCGCGCAGGTACGGCTTCGGGTCGGGCTGCCCGAGCGCGACACCTTCGGGGGTGCCGGTGTTGATCAGGTCACCGGGCCGCAGCACCATCACCTGGCTGAGGTGGTGCACGATCTCGGCGACGCCGAAGATCATGTCCTTGGTGGACGAGTCCTGCTTCTTCTCGCCGTTGACCCACAGCCGCAGGCCGAGGTCCTGCGGGTCGGGCACCTCGCTCGCGGGGACCAGCGCCGGGCCGAGCGGGTTGAAGTTCTCGCACGACTTGCCCTTGTCCCACTGGGCGGTGCGGAACTGCAGCGCGCGCTCGGAGACGTCGTTCGAGACGACGTAACCGGCGACGTACTCCAGGGCTTCGTCGACGCTCTCGAGGTAGCGGGCGGTCTTGCCGATGACGACGCCGAGCTCGACCTCCCAGTCGGTGCTGACCGACCCGCGCGGGATGAGGACGTCGTCGCCGGGCCCGACCACGACGTCCGGCGCCTTCATGAAGACGACCGGCTCGGACGGCGGCGTCGCGCCGGTTTCCTCGGCGTGGCGGCGGTAGTTCATGCCGATGCAGACGACCTTGCCGGGCTGGGCGATCGGCGCGCCGACGCGCAGGCCGGTCTCCGAAGCCGCCGGCAGCTCGCCGGCGGCGAGCGCGGCGGCGGCTCGCGCGATCCCGTCCGCGGCGAGGAAGCCGCCGTCGATGTCGGCGGTGAGGCCGCCCAGTTCGTAGGTCGTGCCGTCGCCGGCGCGCACGAACGGACGCTCACTCCCCGGCTCCCCGAGACGCACAAGCTGCACGGATGTTTCCCTTCACCCACACCGACCAGACATCCGATGTATAGCGCAGTCGTGACCGCCGATCCAGAGCCATCGCCGAATCGGCTGCAAAATTGATCGGATCAGTAGCGGTTGCCGAGTCGGGTGACCACGGCGTGTCACCGATCACAGCCGGAATAGCACCGGCACTGTGCCCGCTGGTCCCGGGTGAGGGGCGAAAGGACGCGCATGACCATCACGGCGGAACGTACCGCGCCGAGCCGGCGGGCGCAGCTGAAGTTCGTCCTCGTCCTGGGCGGCCTCACCGCGTTCGGGCCCCTGTCGATCGACATGTACCTGCCCGCGCTGCCGCGGATGGCGACCGACCTGCACGCGGCGGACAGCACGGTCCAGCTGACGCTCAGCGCGTTCATCGTCGGGCTGGCCCTGGGCCAGCTGGTGCTCGGCCCGCTGTCGGACGCGCTGGGCCGCCGTCGCCCGCTGCTCGCCGGGCTGGCGCTGTACATCGTGGGCTCGGTGCTGTGCGCGGTGAGCCCGGACGCACTCCTGCTGGTCGCGGCGCGGTTCGTGCAGTCCCTCGGCGCCGCGGCGGGCATCGTGATCGCCCGCGCCACCGTGCGGGACCTGTTCTCCGGCACCGCGATGACGAAGTTCTTCTCGACGTTGATGCTGGTCAGCGGGCTGGCCCCGATCCTGGCGCCGCTCATCGGCGGGCAGCTGCTGAACTGGACGTCGTGGCGCGGGGTGTTCGTCGTGCTGACGGCGTTCGGCGTGCTGCTGCTGGCCGTGGTGGTGTTCTTCCTGCCGGAGCCGTCCCCCGCGCGGTCCTCCCTGCGGCTCGGCCGGGTGATGCGCACCTACGCCCGCCTGGCGCTGGACCGTTCGTTCGCCGGCTACGCGCTGGCGTCCGGACTGCTGTTCGCTTCGATGTTCGCCTACATCTCGGGCTCGTCGTTCGCGCTGCAGGGCGTGTACGGGCTCAGCCCGCAGGCGTACAGCGTGGTGTTCGGGGCGAACGGCGTCGGGATCGTGCTGGCCGGCCAGCTCAACGGCCGTCTGGTCGGCCGGATCCGGGAGCGGGCGCTGCTGCGGTCCGGCCTGCTGCTCGGCGTGGCCGGCGGCGCCTTGGTGCTGGCCTCGGTGCTCTTCCGGGCGCCACTGGCCTTGCTCCTGGTGCCGCTGTTCCTGCTGGTGTCGAGCATCGGCCTGGTGATGCCGAACGCGAGTTCACTGGCGCTGGCTTCGCACGCACGCTCGGCCGGAGCGGCTTCGGCGCTGCTGGGCGTGCTGCAGTTCGCGGTGGGCGCGGTGGCGACGCCGCTGGTCGGCCTGGGCGGACCGGGGACCGCGGTGCCGATGGCCGCGACCATGGCCGGGTTCGCCGCCCTGGCGCTCGTGGCGTACCTGGCACTGACCCGCGAAGTCACTTCCTGAGCAGGCGCTCCAGCTCGTCGCCCGCCGGTTCGTGGCCGGCGTCGGCGATCCGCTGCAGCTCCAGCAGGTCGCCCGCGGCGACCGCGCGCCGGGTGAGCAGGGCCCCGGCCCGCTCGCAGCCTTCGTCCAGCAGCTCGCTCAGCTCCTCGACGTCCCCGCGGGCGTCGGCGAGGTCGGCCAGCCGGTCGAGCGCGGTTTCGTTGCCCTCGTCGGCCAGCGCGCGCAGCGTCTCGTGGTCGGTCATGGACCCAGCATGCAACCTTGCCCCTGGGGCAAGGTCAAGTGCGAGGATGGCCGGGTGCTCACCATCGGACAGCTCGCCGGGTACGCCCGCGTGACGGCCAAGACGATCCGCGACTACCACGCGAAGGGCCTGCTCCCCGAGCCGGAGCGCGACAGTTCCGGTTACCGCCGGTACCGCGCGTCCGACGCGGTCGAGCTGATCAAGATCCGCACGCTCGCCGAGGCCGGCGTCCCGCTGGCCCGCATCCGCGAACTCCGCTCCGGCGACGGCCTCGCCGCGGCGCTCCGGCAGATCGACGACGACCTGGCCGCCCGGATCGACGGCTTGCGGGCCACCCGGGAGCGGCTGCGGCGCCTGGCTTCCGGCCGGTTGTCACCCCTGCCGGACGAGGTGGTGGCGTACCTCGCCCGGCTGCCGGGCCTCGGGTTCAGCGAGCGGTGGGTGACGCTGCAGAGCGACCTCTGGCTGCTGGTGTTCGCCACCCAGCCGGAAACGGCTCGCACGAACTTCCGGGACCAGTCGGCGATGCTCGACAACCCGGAACTGCTCTCCCTGGTCCTCGAGTACGACCAGGTGCACGACCTCGGCCCGCACGACCCGCGCGTCGACGCGCTGGCCGACCGGCTCGTTGCCGCGACCCGGGCCCGCTACGGCGCGGAACTGCCCGCGTACGAGCGGGGTTCGGCGATCCCGGCGCTGGTGCAGGGTGCGGTGAACGCGTCGTCCCCGGCCTGGCGACGGCTCGACACCCTCCTGCGGGAACGCCTCAGGTGAGCGACGCCAGGTCCGCCGTCTTCAGCTGCTCCGCCGCCACCTTCGCCTGGCCGTCGACCAAGGCGCCCAGCGCGTCGCCGTCGTCCCACATGTTCACGTTCATCGCCGCCGCCACTTCGCCCTCGCGCAGCCAGAACGCCGTGAACTCGCGGGCAGCCAGGTCGCCGCGGATCACCAGTTCGTCCGACGCCGGGTCCGCCAGGCCGCGGTACTCGCAGCCCAGGTCGTACTGGTCGGTGAAGAAGTACGGCGAGGCCAGGAACGGCTCGTTGCCGCCGAGCAGGTTCTGCGCCACGTGCGCGCCCTGGTCCTTCGCGTTCGCCCAGTGCTCCACGCGGATGCGGCGCCCGAAGCGCGGGTGGAAGTGGGCCGCGATGTCGCCCACCGCGTAGACGTCCGGCGCCGACGTGCGCAGGCCCGCGTCCACGGCCACCCCGCCGTCGTCCGCCAGCTCCAGGCCCGCCGCGTGGGCCAGCTCCACCCTCGGGGCCGCGCCGACCGCGATCAGGACCACGTCCGCCGTCAGCTCTTCGCCGCCGCTCAAGCGCACGCCGCGGACGCCGTCCTGGCCGCCCGTGATCTCCGCGACCTGCTCGCCCAGGCGGTAGTGCACGCCGTTCGAGACGTGCAGGTCCCGGAACACCCCGCCGACCGTCTCGCCGACCACGTTCGCCAGGGGCACCGGCACCGGATCGACGACCGTCACCTCCGCGTGGTGCGTCCGGGCCGCCGCGGCCGCTTCGGAGCCGATCCAGCCGGCGCCGACGATCACCACGCGCTCGGCCGCGATGAACGCCGAACGCAGCTTGAGCGCGTCGTCGAGGGTGCGCAGCGTGAACAAGCCGGGCAGGTCGCCACCGGGCACCGGCAGCCGGCGCGGCCGGGAACCGGTCGCCAGCACCAGCCGGTCGTAGCGGTGTTCGCCGCCCGCGTCGTCGAGCACCAGCCGGGCGCCGAGCTCGATCCGGGTCGCCGTGACGCCGGCGCCGAAGCGGATGTCCTTCTCGGCGTAGAACTTCTCTTCGTGCACCCAGTCGGGTTCGTCGGCGTTGCCCAGCAGCACGCCCTTCGACAGCGGCGGAAGTTCGTACGGGCGGTGCGGGTCCGAGCCCAGCAACAGGATTTCGCCGCTGTAACCGCGTTCGCGCACCGCGGCCGCCGCGGACGCCCCACCCAGGCCCGCACCGACGATGACGATCTTCCGCGGTTCCGACATCCATACCTCCCAGAGACGGCTCGTGAGCCGGACGCTACTCCCGAACCGGCCACGCCACGACCGGTGATTACGCCGAAAAGCCGCGAAGCGCAAGACAAAACTCGCGAGTAGGCAGATCGGGTGAACCAGCGTCATAGCGCCGCCGGGGTCCGCTCCCACCCTCGCACGAAGCACGACCACGACAAGGGAATCGGAGGGCGGCGACCATGAGTCGGGGCGAGTGGTCGATCGGCTGCCGGGATCTGGCCGGCAGGCGCAGGGATGTGACGGTGTTCGTCAGCGACGACAAGGTGGTGCTGGTCGCGCCGCCGGGCGAAGCGGCGGTGCTCGGGCCGCTCGACGTCGGACGGCTGCGGGCCGCCCTGCGGGACGCGGTCGTGGCGACGGCCGACGACGGCGAAAATTGATCGGGGGTTCCGAGGGGGCGCAGCCCCTTCGGCGGGGCCCGGGGTTCGACCCCGGCAAACACTGACAACTATCGTTCCTACTTTCCAGTAGGTTAGAGTCGGTCCCGACGAGAAGGGACCGGCCATGACGACCTACTTCGTGACGGGCGCGACGGGCTTCATCGGAAAACGCCTGGTCGCCCGGCTGCTGAAGCGGCCTGAGACGTCCGCGGTGTACGCGCTGGTCCGGGAGACCTCCCGCGAGCGCCTGGCCACCTCGGCGCGCGACTGGCCGGGCGCGGACAAGCTGCACCCGGTGCTCGGCGACCTCGCCGAACCCCGGCTCGGTGCCGACCCCGCCGAGCTGCCCCACCTCGACCACGTCGTCCACCTCGGCGCGATCTACGACCTCACCGCCGGCGAGGAAGCCAACCGGCGCGCCAACGTCGAGGGCACCCGCCACCTGCTCGCCTTCGCCGCCGCGGCGCGGGCCGGGCTGGTGCACCACGTGTCGTCGATCGCCGTCGCCGGGGACCACGCCGGGCGGTTCACCGAAGCCGACTTCGACCTCGGCCAGCGCTTCGGCTCGCCGTACCACGCGACGAAGTTCCAGGCCGAAAAGCTCGTCCGCGAGCAGCCGCTGCCCTTCCGGGTCTACCGGCCCTCGGCCGTCGTCGGCGACTCGCGCACCGGCGAGATGGACAAGGTCGACGGGCCCTACTACTTCCTCCCGGCGATTTCGCGGCTGGCGGCCCTGCCCCGGCGGCTCCCCCTGGCCGCGCCCGACCTGGGCGCGACGAACCTGGTGCCGGTCGACTACGTCGTCGAGGCGATGGAATTCCTGATGCACCGGGACGCGCCGTCGGGGACGACCTACCACCTGGCCGCCGCGCGCCCGCAGTCGCTCGACTCCGTCTACAACGCCTTCGCGCGCGCCGCGGGCGGACCGGTGATCCGGGCCGTGCTGCCCGCCGGGCCGTCGGGCGCGCTGCGGCGCGCGGGCGGCCGCCTGGCGCACGCGGCCGCGGCCGGGATCGACCGCGTGCCGTGGGGGCGCTGCGGCGCCCGCGCCGCCGTCCTCGAAGAGCTCGGCGTCCCCCTGGCCGTGCTGCCGCACCTGACCATGGACGTCGTCTTCGACACCGCGCGCACCACGACGGCGCTGTTCGGCAGCGGCGTCGAGCTCCCCGAGCTGCGGGACTACGCGGCGCCGCTCTACCGGTACTGGCAGGCCCACCTCGACCCCGACCGCGCGCGCCGCACCCGCGGCCTGGCCGGGCGGACGGTGCTGATCACCGGCGCGTCGTCCGGGATCGGCCGCGCGTCGGCGCTCGCCGTGGCCCGCAAGGGCGCGAAGGTGATCCTCGTGGCACGCCGCGCTTCGGAGCTCGAAGAGGTACGGGCGGAAATCGTCGCGGCCGGCGGCACCGCCGCGGCGTACCCGTGCGACCTCACCGACGGCGACGCCGTCGACGCGCTGGTCAAGGACGTGCTCGGCGACCACGGCGCGGTGGACGTGCTGGTGAACAACGCCGGCCGGTCGATCCGGCGCTCGGTCGCGCTGTCCACGCAGCGGTTCCACGACTTCGAGCGCACGATGGCGATCAACTACTTCGGCCCGGTGCGGCTGATCCTCGGCTTCCTGCCGTCGATGGCCGAGCGCCGGTTCGGCCACGTCGTCAACGTCACGACCCAGGGCCTGCAGACCGACACCCCGCGCTTTTCGGCCTACCTGGCGTCGAAGGCGGCACTGGAGGAGTTCGGGCTGACGGCCGGGCGCGAGACGCTCTCGGACGGCGTCACGTTCACGTCGGTGCGGATGCCGCTGGTCCGGACGCCGATGATCGCGCCGACCGGCTACCGCGGGATCCCCTCCAGCAGCCCGGAACGCGCCGCGGCGCTGGTGGTGAAGGCGTGCGAAGAGCGGCCGGAGATCCTGAGCCTCCCCGAAGGCCGCGCCGCCGAACTGGCGACGCTCGCCGCGCCGCGGCTCGCCCGGTTCGCCGCGCACCTGGCCTACCGGGCGATGCCGGAGTCCGCACCCGAGTCGCGCGGCCTCCCCCGCCGGTCCGCCCCGGCGTCGGTCGCGGCGGCGGTGACCCGGCTCATCTGGCGCCGTCGTGCCTGATTTCCGCGAATTCCGCCGAAACGGTGGCACGCGCGCGACGGTACTTCTACCCTCGCGCGAGTCCCGTGCACCCGTGCGGGCTTCAACTGGGGAGTTCGAAATGCCGGTATTCAGCGTGTTCAGCTCAGGGCAATGCAGCGCCGCGACCGACAAGACGGCCGTGATCGGCACCGCGAGATGAGTCCGGCGAACGCCGCCCCGGCGGATCGGGGCGGCGTTCGCACCGGTCCGCCGGGCGCGGCGGACCGGCCGCTACCATCGCTTCCCGGGTGTGATCGAGAGCGGGAAGGCGGGCGGCGCGTGGACGTGGCGAGTCCTGCGCACGTCGCCGCGACGCCGTCGCCCGGCAGGCAGACCCGGCCGCTGCTGCGCTGGAGCGTCCACGCCGCCTGGGTGCTGCTGCTCGCGCTGGCCACCGAACTCCGCGTCGGCCGCTTCGGCTTCCACCCCTCCGACCAGGGTTTCATCCTCGCCCAGGCGTGGCGCGTGCTGCACGGCGAAGTCCCGCACGCCGACATCATCTCCGCCCGCCCGCTGGGGTCCGCGGTGCTGCACGTCGCCGACTACGCGCTGCCGATGCCCTTGTTCTTCGGCTCCAGCTTCCTGGCCATGGTCCAGATCACCGTGGCCACGATCGCGTTCGCCACGCTGCTCACGCGGCGCCGGGTGCTCGAGTGGGGCCCGGGGATGACGGCGCTGGTCGCGGCCGCGTCGCTGATCAACCTCAACGCGTTCCCGCTGATGGCCTGGCACACCGTGGACGGCATCTTCCTCACCGCGTGCGGCGCCTGGGCCCTGGACGCGGGCCTGCGCACCGGCCGCGCGTTCGCCCGCCGCGGCGGGCTGGCGCTGCTCGGCTGCGCGGTGTTCGTCAAGCAGAGCTTCGTGCTGGCCGTGGTGATCGGCCTCGTCTGGCTGGTGCTGCACCCGGCGACGAGGACAGGCGCGCGCCGCGCGGTCCGGCTGGTCCTCGACCTCCTCGCGCTCGGCGCGCCCGGCCTGGCGTACGTGACGTGGGTGAGTCTCGGCGGCGGCTTCACGGAGATGGTCGAGCAGCTCACCGGCGGCCTGCCCGCCTACGGCGAGCGGCTGCTCGGGCTCTGGCTCGACGATCCGGAGGTGCTGACCAGGGCGCCGGTCCGGGAGCTGGGCTTCTTCGCTGCGATCGCCGTGGTGCTCCTGGCCGTCCGGCTGCCCGGTGACCGGCTGGGCGTGGCCGGGCGGGTGGCGTCCTGGGTGCTGGTGCTCGCCGGCGCCACGGCCGTGGTCTGGACCGTCGTCGACGGCCGGTTCACCGGGTCCACGCGCTGGGCGGACGTCCTGTGGTGGATCGTCGCGGTCAGCGTGCCGGTGAACGCGGCCGTGCGGCGGAAAGTGCCGTGGGCGGGCCTGCTCGTGCTCGCCACCGGGTTCATGATCAGCCTGTCCTGGGGCAACGACACGCCGACGCTGCTCTGCGGCACCCTCGCCCTGACGACGTTGCTGCTGCTGGGCCAGCTGGTCCCGCCCCGCCCGCGGCCGGTTCCCCGCTGGGTGACGGCGACGGCCGGGTGTGTGGCGGTGGCGGTCTGCGGCTGGGTCGTCGCGGCCCGCCACGACGAGGCGGCCTACCTCGACGTCGCCCACGACCGGCTGACCGAGGACCTCGGCGCGGTCACCCCGGCGATGGCCGGCATCCGCACGAACCCGTCGACGTTCACCTTCGTCCGGCAGATCCGCGACTGCCTGGACCGCTTTCCCGCCGCACGGACGGCGATCCTGCCGGACAGCCCGTTCGCCTACCCCGCGTTCGGCCTGCGCAACCCGTTCCCCCTCGAATGGCCGCTGCCGCTGGAGATCATCGGCGACGCGCCCGCGCGCATGCTGGCGAGGACGGACGAGCTGAACCGCGAAGGCGGCTACCTGGTGCTGTTCCAGACGGATTCGTACCGGATGCTCGCCACGGGCGGCCCGGTGCCGGAGTCGATCCCGGCCGACACGCCGGTGTTCGACTACCTGGGGCTGGAGAAGGCGATCCAGGCCCGGCTCACCGGGCGGGCCGTGACCTGCGGCAGCTTCGTCGGGAAGTACGCCCCCTAGGACTCCCGTACGGCACCGGTGAACTCCCGGAACGCGTCGACCAGGATCCGCGGGACGTCGTCTTCCCCCGCCCCGGCGAGGAACTCGTCGAACCGCTTCCCTTCGGCGCCGACCTTGGCGCTGCGCGGGAACATCGCCTCCTCGTACTCCGCGAGCGCGGTTTCGGCGGCACCGGGGTACGCGGCGAGGGCGAGGCCGAGCTCGGCACCGTCGAGCATGGCGAGGTTGGCGCCTTCGCCGTTGGCCGGCATGAGGTGGGCCGCGTCGCCGACCAGCGTCACCCCCGGTGCCCGGTCCCACCGGTGCCCGATCGGCAGGCTGAAGTGCGGCCGCAAGATCGGCGCGGTGTCGCCGTCGGTGATCAGCGCGGTGAGTTCCGGCGCCCAGCCGTCGAACTCCGCGGCGACCCGCGCGGCGGCCGCGGCCGCGTCGGTGAAGTCGATCGCGTCGAACCACTCCAGCGGCCGGGTCAGCGACACGTAGGTGTGCAACGTGTCGCCGCTTTCCCGGTGGGCGTGGATACCCTTGTCCACCGAGGGTGCCATCAGCGAGCCGCCGCCCACCGCCTTCGCGGCGGCGGGGTGGCGGGTGTCGGCGTCGTACAGGTAGATCTCGACGAAGGCTTCGCCGGTGTATTCGGGCGTGGCGCCGGTGAGCAGCGGCCGGATCCGCGACCAGGCGCCGTCGGCACCGACCAGCAGACTCGTGACGACGGTGCCGCCACCGGCGAAGCTCAGCTCGTGGCGGCCGTCGCCGACGGCACGGGCGCCGGTCACCTTGTGTCCCCAGTGGACAGTGCCGTCCGGCAGGGCGTCGAGCAGCATCCGCCGCAGGTCGGCCCGCTGCACCTCGGGTCGGCCGCCCGTGCCGTCGTCGGCCTGTTCGGCCAGCACGGTCCCGTGCCGGTCGAGCACCCGCATCGCCTGCCTGCCCTCCAGCACCAGGCCGCGGAATTCGTCCATGAGCCCGGCCGCCTCGACCGCGAGCTGGCCGTTGTAGTCGTGGATGTCGAGCATCCCGCCCTGCATCCGGGCCATCGGGGACGGCTCGGCCTCGTACACGGTGGCCGGGATGCCGTGGACGTGCAGGACGCGGGCGAAGGTGAGGCCGCCGAGACCGGCGCCGATGATCGTGACCGGGGTGTGCATGCGTGCTCCTTCGGGTTTGCCGTTGCGACACCCGAAGGCTGGCGAAGATCACTGGCGGCCGGCGCACACCGCGCTGGCACGCGCTGGCGGCGCCTGTCAGTCCGCCAGCAGGTCGTCCGGGCTCCCGCTCGCCAACCCCGCCAGGACGTCCAGAGCCGAAGCGAGCGTCTCCACCGGTGGGGCCGACACCGCGATCCGGACCGCGTTCGGCGCGTGGCCCGGCAGGACCGCGAACGCCGCCGCCGGGGACAGGGCGATCCCCCGCCGGGCCGCCGCCGCGACGAACGTCTCCGCCCGCCAGCGGTCCGGCAGCTCCCACCAGCGATGGTACGACGCCGGATCACCGCGCAGACCCGGCAGCTTCTCCGCCACCACGGACGCCCGCGCGGCCGCGTCACGGCGTTTCGCCGCCTCGATCCCGGCCAGGGTGCCCGTCACGATCCACTGCGTCGCCGCCTCGACGGCGAAGCGCGACGCGCCCCAGGCACCCGAGCGCACCGACGACGCCAGCCGGGCCGTCCAGGCCGGTGGCGGCACCAGGAAGCCCGCCGTCAGGCCGGGCGCGACCCGCTTGGACAGGCTGTCGACGAACACCGTGCGCTCCGGCGCGTACGCGGCGAAGGGGCGGACGTCGTCGCGCAAGAACGTGTAGATGCCGTCCTCGATCACCGGCAGGTCCAAGCGGCCCACGACCTCGGCGAGCTCGGCGCGGCGCCGCGGCGGCATCGTCGTGCCGAGGGGGTTGTGCAGCGTCGGCTGGACGTAGAGCGCGCGCACCGGGCCGGCCGCGGCGAGCGCCTCCGGCACCAGCCCCGACTCGTCGGTTTCGATCGGCACGAGCTCCACGCCGAGCCGTGACGCGAGGGCCTTCACCACCGGGTACGTCAGGGATTCCACCGCGAGCCGCTCGCCGACCGGGACGAACGCGGCGATGGACGCCGCGAGAGCCTGCCTGCCGGTGCCGGTGAACAGCAGCGTCGCCGGGTCCGGGCGCCAGTCGCCGCGGGCGAGCAGGCCGGCCACCGCGTCCCGGGCCACCGGGGTGCCCGCGGCGCCGATCGGGTGCAGGGCCGCCGTCAGGACGTCGGCTCGCAGCAACGGTTCGAGCGCGCGGGCCAGCCGCGCGGACTCCTCCGGCAGGACGGCGAAGTTGAGCTCGAGGTCGACGCGGGCGCCGCCGGGCTCGGCGAGCGCGGGTTCGGGCGGCGGCTTCGCCGCGCGGACGAAGGTGCCGCGCCCGACCTCGCCGACGGCCAGGCCGCGCCGGACGAGCTCGCCGTAGACGCGGGCCGCCGTCGAACCGGCGATGCCGCGCTGGCGGGCGAAGCGGCGCTGCGGCGGGAGCCGGTCGCCGGGCCGGAGGCGGCCGGCCTCGATGTCGGCGGCGATGGCGTCCGCGACGACGCGGTAGTCGTCCATGGTCACCTTCCCGCCGGAAACGCTCTCGGCGAGCATGATCCCACCCGGGCTAGATTGGCCTCGGAGGTGCCATGACCGACCAGATCTGGACCGAAGTCGACGACTACCTCGCCGGCGCGCTGCTCGCCCCCGACCCGGTGCTCGACACGGCGTTGGCCGACGCCGACGCCGCCGGGCTGCCGCACATCGCCGTCGCGCCCAACCAGGGCAAGCTGCTCAACCTGCTGGCCCGGCTCGCCGGGGCGCGCGCGATCCTGGAGATCGGCACGCTCGGCGGGTACAGCACCATCTGGCTCGCCCGCGCGCTGCCCGCCGGCGGCAAGCTGGTGACCTGCGAGTACGAGCCGAAGCACGCCGAGGTCGCGAGGGCCAACCTGACGCGGGCGGGGTTCGGCGAGGACGTCGTGGACATCCGCGTCGGCGCCGCGCTCGACACGCTGCCGGCGCTGACCGGGCCGTTCGACTTCGTGTTCATCGACGCCGACAAGGCCAACCTCGCCAACTACGTGCGCGCCTCGCTGGCGCTGGCGCGGCCGGGCACGGCGATCGTCGTCGACAACGTCGTCCGGCAGGGCCGGGTGGCCGACGCGGGCAGCGACGACCCGAACGTCCGCGGCGCGCGCGAAATGTTCGACCTGCTGGCCGCCGAGGACCGGATCGACGCGACCGCGATCCAGACCGTCGGCGGCAAGGGGTACGACGGGTTCGTGCTCGCCCTGGTCCGCTGACTCACCGCACGGGCCGCGGGCTGCCCGGGGCGGGGCGGACCGGCAGTCCCCGGTGCGCGTCCGTCATGAACGCGCGCCAGATGTCGGCCGGGACGACGTCGCCGGTCAGCTTCCGGCCGCTCGCGTCCTTCAGCCGCCGGTCGTCGTCGGAGCCGACCCAGACCGCCGTCACCAGCTGCGGGGTGTAGCCGACGGCCCAGGCGTCCTGGTAGTCCGGGCTGGTGCCGTGCTCGGCCTCGCCGGTGCGCAGCGCGGCCGGCCGGCCGCCGGGCAGCACCGTGCCCAGCGTGCCGGTGACCTCGGCGGCGACGCGTCGGCTCGCGTCGTCGTCGCCGAACGCCGGGCGCGTGGTGTCCGGGTTTTCCCAGACGACCGAGCCGCTTTCGTCACGCACCTTCGCGACCAGGTGCGGGGTGGCGCGCCGGCCTCCGGCGGCGAAGGTCCCGTAGGCGCCCGCGACGTCCAGCGGCCGCAGCGGGTACCGGCCGATGGCGATGCCCGCCCCGATCAGGAAGCCGTCCTTTTCCCGCAGGGTCGGGACGCCGTCGACGGCGTCCGGGATGCCGGCCTGCCGCGCGGCTTCGCTCACGGCGTCCGGGCCGAGCTTCTTCGCCAGCGCGATGAACGGGCCGTCGGCGTGCGTCGCCAGCGCCGAACGCGGGGTGCACTTCGGGCCGCAGACGTCCGGGTACTGGAAGTTCTCGCCGAGGAACTCCAGCTTCGACGGCGACGGGATCGGCCGGTCCGGGCCGTAGCCTCGGCCCAGCGCCGCGGCGAGCGTGAACGGGTGGAACGCCGTGCCGAGCGCGTGCGGGCTGCCCGCGTAGTCGCGGACACCCTGGTCACCACCGTAGTAGGCGCGCACGGCCCCGCTCGCCGGGTCGATCGCGATGACGGCCCCGCGTAACTCTTCCGGCTCGCCGTCCAGCCGCTCCCGGAGGGCTTTCTTCGCGGCGTCCTGCCGGCTGCGGTCCAGTGTCGTCTCGACGGTCATGTTCCCCTGCTGGAGCCGGCCGAGCGGGAAGCCGTCCCGCTCCAGCTCGGCGAGGACCTGCTGCTTGACGTGGAACTCGTCGTAGGTGACGCGGCCGGCGCGGGTCTCCGACGGCGGCTGGATCTCGTTGCCGGGGTAGGCCATCGCTTCGTCGTCCGTGACGTACCCCCGGCTCACGAGCTTGTCGCGCACGTACTGCCAGCGCCGGGCGGCGTGGACCTCCCCCGAGGCGGCGGGGTCGTGGACCGACGGCGACTGGATCATCCCGGCGAGGAAGCCGGCTTCGCTCCAGGTGATCGAGTCGTCGAGCTTCTTGCCGAAGTAGGCGTTCATCGCCGCCGCGGGGCCGAACGTGCCGCGGCCGAAGGAGATGATGTTGACGTAGCTTTCGAAGATCTGTTCCTTGCCCTGCTCCTGGGTGATCTTCGTGGCCAGCACGAGCTCGGCGAACTTGCGCCCGAGCGTCGCGTCTTCGTCGCCGGTGGACTTCTTGATGTACTGCTGGGTGATCCCGGATCCGCCGCCGACGCCGGTGAGGAACGCGCGGCCGATGCCGGTCGGGTCGAAGCCCTGGTTGTCCCAGAAGGTCGGGTCCTCGGTGGCGATGATGGCGTCGCGCAGCTTCGCGGGTATTCGCGAGTAGGGGACGAAACTCCGGTCGCCGTCGGCCGGGATCACCTTGAGCAGCTCGGACCCGTCCGCGTACTTCAGGACGACGGTCTTGCCGAGGCCGGCCAGGACGTCCTGGGGACTGCGGACGTCGAGCACGAGGTAGGCGACCCAGAAGGCGATCAGCGGGCCGCCGACGAGGACCCCCACGGTCCAGCCGGCGATCCGCCGGATGCGGCGCCATCTCCACCGGCGAGGGGTGTCCGGCTTCGCGGTGGTTTCGGGGTCTTCCTCCGTCGACAAGGTCACGAACGGATGACGGCCGGACGGGTGACAAAGTTCTGGGACAACCCGGCCAAGGTTGTTCGAATCCTGTGAAGCTCAGGAAAGAAAGGCGCGCAGCAGCGAGGCCGTGCCTTCGATGTGCTCGGCCATCGCCCGGCGCGCCGCGGGTGCGTCGCCGGCCAGTATCGCGTCCACGATCGCCTCGTGCTGGGCGTTCGAGTGCTCGAGGTTGGGCGGGAGCAGGGGAATCCGGTCGAGCAGCTGGTTGACGCGGGTGCGGGCGTCGGCCATCGCCGTGGTCAGCGAGCCGGACGCGGTCACCTCGGCGATGGCCAGGTGCAGCCGCGAGTCCTTGCGGCGGTAGTCGTCGAGGTCCGCGCCCGCGGCCTCGGCGAGGGTGCCGGTGAGGTGCTGCCGGTCGGCCGGGCTCAGCGACCGCGCGGCGGCCATCTCGGCGGCCCCGGTCTCGAGGACGTAGCGGAGGCTCAGCGCGTCTTCCAGCGAAACGGTGTCGACCTTGCCGCCGGGCTCGGGCGGGGCGGGCAGGGTGTCGTGCACGAACGTGCCGCCGTAGCGCCCCCGCCGTGACTCGACGTAGCCGGCGTCGGAGAGCGCCCGGATGGCCTCGCGCAGCGTGACGCGGCTGACGCCGAGCCGTTCGGCGAGTTCGCGTTCGGACGGGAGCCGCTCCCCCGCGCCGACGACACCCAGCCGGATCGCCTGCAGCAGCCGCTCGACGGTCTCCTCGAAAGCGTTGCCGGTGCGGACCGGCCGGAACAGCGCTTCGCCGGCATTCACCACCGAGGTCGACTCCATCCCGCGAGTCTAGGCGCCGTACGGCAGCGGCGGTCACACTGTGTTCCTGGCAGCTGTTCCCAGCAGCTGTTCTCGGCGGCTGTTCTCGGCGGCTGTTCGCCGCGCGGAAAACCGGTGGATCCGGACGGCCACGGTGAGCGACGATGGAGCGACCGACACCGAACATCGACGCAGGGGGCGATCCGGTGCACTTTCTGATGGCCGAGGACCTGGTCCACGAACGGGAGAACGAGTTGCGCCACGGCGTGCGCAACCGCCCACCCGGCCGTGCGACGCCGAGGCGCCGCACGGGCACGAGGAGACAGCAGTTCGGCTGGACGCTCGTCGAGGTGGGGCTGAAGCTGGCGGTGGAGCCGGAGGACCGGCCGGAGTGACGGCGCGCCGATCGCCACTGCCGCCGATCGGCACCGCGTTCCACCGGACCCTCGGCCGCGGCGAGCGGTCAGCACTCGATGACGTTCACCGCCAGGCCGCCGCGGGCCGTTTCCTTGTACTTCACGCTCATGTCCGCGCCCGTCTCGCGCATCGTCTTGATCGCCTTGTCCAGCGTCACCACGTGGCTTCCGTCGCCGCGCATGGCCATGCGGGCCGCGTGGATCGCCTTCGACGCGCCCACCGCGTTGCGCTCGATGCACGGGATCTGGACCAGGCCGCCCACCGGGTCGCACGTCAGGCCGAGGTGGTGCTCCACGCCGATCTCCGCCGCGTTCTCCACCTGGGCCGGCGAGCCGCCGAGGACTTCGGTCAGGCCCGCCGCCGCCATCGCCGACGCCGAACCGACCTCGCCCTGGCAGCCGACCTCGGCGCCGGAGATCGAGCCCGTCTGCTTGAGGATCGAGCCGATCGCGCCCGCGGTGAGCATGAACTTGACGATGCCGTCATCGGTCGAGTGCCGGATGAAGCGCTGGTAGTAGTGCAGCACCGCCGGGATGATGCCCGCCGCGCCGTTGGTCGGGGCCGTCACCACCCGGCCGCCCGCTGCGTTCTCCTCATTGACCGCCAGCGCGTACAGGCTGACCCAGTCCATCGCGTACAGCGGGTCGTCCGCGCCGTCCTCGGCCAGCAGCTTTTCGTGCAGGGCCTTCGCGCGCCGCGGGACCTTCAGGCCGCCCGGCAGGACGCCTTCGTGCGTGCAGCCGTTGCGGACGCACTCGGCCATGACCGCCCAGATCGCCAGGAGCCCGTCCCGGACCTCTTCGCGTGAACGCCAGGCGAGCTCGTTCGCCAGCATGATCTCGCTGATCGGCAGCCCCGTCGCCGCGCAGTGCCCGAGCAGGTCCGCGCCCGTGCGGAACGGGTACGGCACCGGTGTCGAGTCCTCGACGAACACCGCGTCCGTCTCGTACGACTCGTCGCGGACGAACCCGCCGCCGACCGAGTAGTACGTCCGTTCGCGCAGCACGGAACCCGAGGCGTCGAACGCGCGGAACACCATGCCGTTCGGGTGCGCGGGCAACGACTTGCGCCGGTGCATGGTGAGGTCGGTGTCCTCGTCGAACGCGATCTCGTGCGTACCGGCCAAACGCAGCCTGCCGGACTCGCGGATCTCGTCGACGCGCACCGGCACGGTGCCGGTGTCGATCTCTTCGGGACGCTCACCGGACAGCCCGAGCAGGACGGCTTTGTCGCTGCCGTGGCCGAACCCGGTCGCCCCGAGCGAGCCGAACAGCTCCGCTTGGACACGGGAAACCGAGGAGAGGTCCGCGCCGAGTCCGTCCACAAAGGTCAGTGCCGCCCGCATCGGCCCGACGGTGTGCGAGCTCGACGGGCCGATGCCGATGGAAAACAGGTCGAAGACGCTGATCGCCATTGATCCGCCCCTTCCTATCGTGCCAGCAGGGAGCTGGCTTCTTGCGCGGCCGGGCCCTGGTCGGCGAGGTGCCGCAGGTTCTCCGGCAGCTCCTCCCCACGGTAGCCCTTGGTCTGCGCGTAGAGCCGTCCCGCGCGGTACGACGAGCGCACCAGCGGCCCGGCCATCACACCCGCGAAGCCCATCGCTTCCGCGGCGCGAGAGTGCTCGACGAATTCCTCCGGCTTCACCCACCGGTCCACCGGGTGGTGCCGCGG